>NZ_JASATH010000074.1:0-34748 GCF_038440215.1 Inquilinus sp. OTU3971
GGGCTGGGTTTGGCTACCACGTGGGGGGCCCCCCCCCCACACCCCCCCCCCCCCCCCGGGGGGGGGGGGGGGGCAGGGGGAGGGGGTTCGTGCAGCGAGAGCCGGCCTCACCCGCCATCCGCCGGACAGGCTGGCTCCGGGATGGCCCGCTCTCCTCGATCGGCAACCCCCTCCCCCTAGCCCCCTCCCGCGAGGGGAGGGGGGACTCGGTTTGGGTGGGCTCGGAAGGCTCCGGGGAGGCCCAATCATGCTGATCTTCCTCGCCAAGCGCGTCCTTTTCATGATCCTGACCATGCTGGCGGTGTCGCTGCTGGTCTTCCTCCTGCTGGAGGTGAACGGGTCGGCCGTGGCGGTGAAGGTCCTCGGCCCCTACAGCTCGCAGGAGCAGCGGCAGCTGTGGCTCGAGGCGCATGGCTATTTCGCGCCCTGGTACGAGCGCTATCTCGGCTGGCTCGGCCGCATGGCCAGCGGCGACTTCGGCACCTCGCTCCGCTTCAAGACCGCGGTCGCCGACGTGCTCTGGCCCCGGCTGGAGAACACCGCGATCCTCGCCGGCTGCGTCTTCCTGATCATGGTGCCGGTCTCGGTCGTGCTCGGCGTCCTCGCCGGCATGCGCGAGGGCTCGGCCACCGACCGCTCGATCTCGGTGCTGTCGATCGTCACCACCTCGATCCCGGAATTCGCCTCGGCCACCTTCCTGTCCTTCCTGTTCGTGCTGGTCCTGAAATGGCTGCCGGGGACCAGCGGCATGAGCCAGGGCTTCGACGTGCTGCAACTGGTCATGCCGGTGGCGGTGCTGGTGCTGTACGATTTCGGCTACGTCACCCGGATGATGCGCGCCTCGATGGCCGAGGTGATGCAGAGCCCCTATATCCGCACCGCGGTGCTGAAGGGCATCCCCTACAAGCGGGTGATCATGCGCCACGCCCTGCGCAACGCCCTGATCGCGCCCTTCACCGTGATCGTGCTGCAGATCAACTGGCTGTTGTCCGGCGTGATCGTGGTCGAGGCCTTCTTCGGCTACAAGGGCTTCGGCGCCCTGCTGCTCGAAGCCTCGCTGAACCAGGACATCTACCTGATCCAGGCCTGCGCCATGGTTTCGGTCTTCGTCGCCGTGGCGACCCAGACCATCGCCGATGTCGGCTACACCTACCTCAACCCGCGCATCCGCTTCACCTGAGGGGTCGGAATGGCCGAGATCTCGCTGCCGCCACCATCCTCGCTGGGCCGCAACCCGATCCTCCGCGCACTGCGCTCGATGCTGCTGCTGCGCGAGAGCTGGGTCGGCGTGGTCGGCGTGCTGATCGTGCTGTTCTGGATCGTGGTGGCGCTGCTGGCCCCGGTGATCGCGCCGTTCCCGCCGAACCAGAACCTGCTGCCGTTCAAGCCGCCCGGCACCGTGGCGCTGGATGGCGGGGTGTTCTGGCTTGGCACCGACCAGCTCGGCCGCGACATCCTCAGCCGGGTGATCTGGGGCGCGCGCCGGGTGCTGATCTATGCCCCGCTGGCCACCGCCTGCGCCTATGCGCTCGGCGTCACCATGGGGCTCCTGGCCGGCTACAAGCGCGGCCTGTGGGACGACGTGCTCAGCCGGATCGGCGACATCATCCTGTCCTTCCCGATCCTGGTGCTCTACGTCGTCATCATCACCACCTTCGGCCCGTCCGGCATCAACATCGTGCTGGCGGTGACCTGCGCCAGCGCCCCGGGCATCATGCGCATCGTCCGCGGCCTGACCCTGGACCTGCGCAACCGCGACTACGTCGCCGCAGCCCAGACGCGGGGCGAATCCTCACTCTACATCATGTTCGTCGAGATCCTGCCGAACGCTCGCGGGCCGTTGATCGTCGATGCCTGCCTGCGCCTCGGCTACACCATCATCACCATCGGCGTGCTGGGCTTCCTCGGCCTCGGCCTGCCGCCGCCGGACCCGGACTGGGGCGGCATGGTCAACGAGACCCGCGCCATGGCCGCCTTCGCGCCCTGGATGACGGTCTTTCCCTGCATCGCCATCTCCTCGCTCGTCCTCGGCCTGAACCTGCTGGCCGACGGGTTGCGCGAGATTTCCCTGAAGGATTGAGGCGATGACGGTCGAGCTGATCCCGCCGCGCGACACCACGACCCCGATCCTGGAGATCGACAAGCTGTCGATCTCCTACCTCACCCGCGCCGCCGAGATCCCGGCGGTGGTCGACTTCTCGCTCACCGTCCGTCCCGGCGAATGCGTCGGCCTGGTCGGCGAGAGCGGCTGCGGCAAGTCGACCGTGGCGATGGCGATCATGCGCTATCTCGGCCGCAACGGCCGCATCGCCGGCGGCACCATGAAGTTCCGCGGCCGCGACCTGATGGCGATGTCGGAGGAGGAGCTGCGGCGGATCCGCGGCGCCGAGATCGCCATGGTCTATCAGGAGCCGATGGCGGCGCTGAACCCGGCGCTGCGGATCGGCGACCAACTGGCCGAGGTGCCGCTGTGCCACGAGCCCGGCTGCACCCGCGAGCAGGCGCTGACCCGGTCCCGCGACATGCTGGCCCGGGTCCGGCTCGGCGACCCCGACCGGGTGCTGCAGGCCTATCCGCACCAGATCTCGGGCGGCCAGCAGCAGCGCGTGGTGATCGCCATGGCGCTGCTGTCCAACCCGTCGCTGCTGCTGCTGGACGAGCCGACCACCGCGCTCGACGTCACGGTCGAGGCCGGCATCGTCGACCTGATCGCCGAGCTCGGCCGGACCCTCGGCACCGCCATGCTCTACATCAGCCACAATCTCGGGCTGATCCGCGAGACCTGCGACCGGGTCTGCGTCATGTATGCCGGCCAGGCAGTGGAGGAGGGGACGATCGACCAGATCTTCGCCGCCCCACGCCACCCCTACACCCAGGGCCTGTTCGGCTGCATCCCGACCCCGGGGCGGGACAAGACCAGCCGGCCGCTGGTGCCGATCCGCGGCCAGCTGCCGCTGCCGCAGAACCGGCCGAAAGGCTGCTGGTTCGGGCCGCGCTGCGACCATTTCGAGGCCGGGCGCTGCGACGCGGCGCCGGTGCCGATGCTGCCGGCCAGCGAGACCCGCGGGGTGCGCTGCCTGCGCTGGGAGGAGATCGAGGCGCTGCCGCCGGTCCCGGCGCCGGTCGAGGCCCTTCCCGTCGTCGTCGCCGCCGCGAACGACCTGCCGGTGCTGCAGGTCGCGGCGATGCGCAAGCACTACCCGATCTACGACAGCTCGATCGCCGCCCTGTTCGGCAGCGATCGCACCCGCTATGTCCGCGCCAATGAGGCGATCAGCTTCGAGGCCAAGGGCGGCCAGACCGTCGCCATCGTCGGCGAAAGCGGCTGCGGCAAGTCGACCTTCGCCCGGGTGCTGATGGGGCTGGAGACGGCGACCGACGGCAGCGTCTCCTTCCGCGGCACCGATATCGGCCGCAAGCCGGTGCAGCGGCGCGACGCCAAGCTGCTGTCTTCGCTGCAGATGGTGTTCCAGAACCCGAACGACACGCTGAACCCCAGCATGAGCGTGGGCCAGCAGATCGGCCGGGTGATCCGCAAGTTCGGCGTCAAGAAGGGCCGGCGCGACGTCGAGGCGGAGGTGCTGCGCCTGCTCGACCTGGTCAAGCTGCCGCGCGCCTTCATCGACCGCAAGCCGCGCCAGCTCTCCGGCGGGCAGAAGCAGCGCGTCGGCATCGCCCGCGCCTTCGCCGGCGCCCCGGCCATGGTGGTGGCGGACGAGCCGGTCTCGGCCCTCGACGTCTCGGTCCAGGCCGCGGTCACCGGCCTCCTGGTCGACATCCAGCGCCGCTCCGGCACCACGCTCCTGTTCATCAGCCACGATCTCGGCGTGGTCCGCTACCTGGCCGACCGGGTGGTGGTGATGTATCTCGGCCAGATCATGGAGCAGGGGACGACCGACGCCGTCTTCCAGCCGCCCTACCACCCCTATACCGAGGCGCTGCTGGCCGCGGTGCCGGTCGCCGACCCGACGATCGAGAAGAAGCGCATCATCCTGGAAGGGCCGCTGCCCAGCCCGCTCGACCCGCCGCTTGGCTGCCCGTTCCACACCCGCTGTCCGCGCAAGCTGGGCGGCATCTGCGAAACCGAGGCGCCGCCCGAGCGCGCCGGCACCGACGGCCACCTCATCCGCTGCCACATTCCGTTGCCGGACCTCGCCGCCGTGGAACCCGTGCTGGGTCGTGCGGGTTAAGGGAGACTGGTGCAAATCGCCTTATGCGGGTATTGCGGCCGAGTTCCTCGCGACATACTATAGTATGAGGCGGGCCGGGTTCGACACTGCGGCATTTTGGGGGACCGCACCAGATCGGTCGTTCGCGATCGTATTCGGTGCCGGACCGAGGCCCGCAGGAGGAACTGACAGTATGGCGACCCGCGGCTTGGACCGACAGCGCCGGCGCAAGACCATCACCGAAGATGGGCCGGATCCGGTGGATGTCCATGTCGGGACTCGACTGCGCCAGCGCCGCACCCTGTTGGGGATGAGCCAGGAGAAGCTGGCTGCGGCTTTCGGCGTGTCGTTCCAGCAGATCCAGAAATACGAGCGCGGTGCCAACCGCGTCAGCGCCAGCCGGCTGCACCAGCTGACGCGCATCCTCAACGTGCCGGTCGGCTATTTCTTCGAAGGCATGACCGACGTCCCGCAGAACGGCTCCGCCCACCATCCGGCGCATGACAGCGAGATGGTGGCGAGCCGCGAGACGCTGGAACTGGTGCGGGCCTATTACCGGATCGAGGATCCGACGGTCCGCCGGCGCCTGGTCGACCTGCTGCGCTCGCTCGGGCCGGAGGCGGCGTCCGAGCACTGAGGCGAAGCGCCCGGGCCGCGTTTCAGGCTGGCGTCGCGGCCGGGGCGGGGCTACATCAGCCCTGTTCCGATACAGCCGAGGCTTGCCCGTGTCGCTTCCCTTCGTCGACCTCAAGCAGCAATACGCCCGCCTGAAGCCCCTGATCGACGCCCGTATCCATGCGGTGCTCGACCACGGCCAGTACATCCTGGGGCCGGAGGTGGCGGAGCTGGAAGGCGAGCTGGCGCGGCGGGCCGGCGCCCGCCACTGCCTGACGGTGGCCAGCGGCACCGATGCGCTGATCATGCCGCTGATGGCGCGGAACATCGGCCCGGGCGACGCCGTCTTCGTGCCGGCCTTCACCTTCACCGCGACGGCCGAGGCGATCCTGCTGCTCGGCGCGTCGCCGGTCTTCGTCGATGTCGATCCGGAGACCTATCTGGTCGATCTGGCCGATCTCGAGCGCCGCATCGCCGCGACCACGGCCGCCGGCACGCTGTCGCCGAAGGCGGTGATCGCGGTCGACCTGTTCGGCCTGCCGGTCGACTATCCGAAGCTGCAGGCGCTCGCCGACGCGCATGGCCTGTTCGTGATCGACGACGCGGCGCAGAGCTTCGGCGGTGCCTTCCACGGCCGCCCTGTCGGGTCGTTGGCGCCGGTCACCGCCACCAGCTTCTACCCGGCCAAGCCGCTGGGCTGCTACGGCGACGGCGGCGCCATCTTCACCGATGACGACGAGCTGGCCGGGATCCTCAAGTCGATCCGCGTCCATGGCGAGGGCAAGAGCCGCTACGACACCGTGCGGGTCGGCCTCAACGCCCGCTTCGACACCATCCAGGCGGCGGTGCTGCTGGCCAAGCTGCCCAGCTTCGGTGAGGAGTTGGAGGCCCGCGACCGGCTGGCCCGGCACTACTCGGCCCGGCTGTCGAACCGGATCCAGACCCCGGTGATGCCGGACGGGCTGACCTGTGCCTGGGCGCAATACACCATCCGCGTGGCCGACCGCGACGCGGTGCGGGCGAGGCTGGGCGAGGCCGGGGTGCCGACCGCGATCTACTACCCGACGCCGATGCATCTGACCGAGGCCTACCGCGCCCATGGCGAGGGCGAGGGCTCGCTGCCGGTCAGCGAGGCGCTGAGCCGCGAGGTGCTGAGCCTGCCGATGCACCCCTTCCTGTCCGACGCCGACGCCGACCGCGTCTGCGACGCGGTGATCGCGGCGGTCGGCTAACGGGTCGCGACCGCCACCGCGGCGCCGGCCATCACCGCGCCGGTGCCGCGGTTGATCGCCTTGAGTGCCCGCGGCGACCGGAACATCCGGCGGGCGCGCAGGGCCAGCACGACATAGAGCGCCAGCACCGCGCCGTAGACCACGACCAGCGTGGCGGCGAGCTCGCCGAAGCCGACCCAGCTCAGCCGCTGCAGGTCGATGATGGTCGGCAGCAGCGCCAGGTAGAACAGCGCCGTCTTCGGGTTGCCGAGGCAGACCGAGATCCCGGTCAGGAACAGCCGCAGGCCCTCTCCACGCACCGGCTGCGCCTCGGCCGGCGCTGCCGGCGGGGCGGTCCACAGCCTCCAGGCGAGATACAGCAGATAGGCGGCGCCGGCGTATTTGATCACCACGAAGACCGGCTGCATCGTCGCCGCCAGCATGGCAAGGCCGAGCGCGGTGGCGCCGAGCCACATCAGGTCGCCGGCCATCAGCCCGGCGCAGAAGGCCAGCGCCCCCCGGCTGCCGCGGCCGAGCACGCGGGCCACCAGCGCCGCGGTGGTCGGGCCCGGCACGGCGCAGGCGACGCCGAGCGTGACGGCGTAGATCAGCAGCGTCGACAGCTCCATCGGCTTACCTTCGCGAGTCAGGTGCAGCAACATTAAGAAATATATTGTGCCGGGAGGAATTCACCTTGTCTCGCAGATCGTTGAAAACACTCGACGTTTGAAGAATTTCTAGTTGTTTCCATTACCTATAATGAGTCCAGGAGGATTTTGAGGTTCCGTTATTGCCTGTTCGAGCGCAATATCGGCGCCGAAAAAAGTGCGCTGCCAGTCTAATCCAGGGATCATCCTGGTTTCATTCATGCATTCCTGGCCAGCCGAGATCATGTCTTTGTCGAGCCTGCTCCACCCCACCGCCATCATTGCGGCCGGCGCCGAGATCGGTCCAGGCACCCGCATCGGGCCCTATGCCGTCATCGGCGCGGGCGTGCGGCTTGGGCGCGACAACGTCGTCGGACCGCATGCCGTGGTCGAGGGCGACACCGAGATCGGCGATCGCAATCATATCTTCCAGTTCGCCTCGGTCGGGGCGCCGCCGCAGGACCTGAAATGGGACGGCGGCAACAGCCGGCTGCGGATCGGCAACGAAAATGTGTTCCGCGAGCACGTCACCATCCACTCAGGCGCCGCGCGGCCCCTCGGGACGACCAGGATCGGCGACGGCAACCTGTTCATGGTCAACGCCCATGTCGGCCATGACTGCCGCATCGGCAATCACACACGCTTCGTTAACGGTGCGGGGATTGCCGGCTATTGCGAGGTCGACGACCACGCTTTTCTCAGCGGTCTGGTCGCGGTTCATCAATTCACCCGGATCGGCGCCCTCGCCTTCGTCGCGGCCGGTGCCATGGTGTCCCAGGACGTGCCGCCCTTCTGTCTGGCGCAGGGCGACCGGGCCCGGCTGGTGTCGCTGAACGAGGTCGGGCTGCGCCGCAACGGCTTCATCGAGGCGGATGTGCTGATGCTGCGCAAGGTGTTCCGCCTGCTGTTCCGCGGCGGCGGCTCCAAGGCCGAGCGGATGGCGGCGGTCCATCATGCCTATGCCGACCGCCATGGGGTCGATCTGCTGCTGCGCTTCCTGTCGGACACCAAGCGCGGCCTGGCAGCGGCCTGAGGGACCGGATGCGACACAGGCCGCCAACGCAATGATTTGTAACAAATTTTGAGTTTGTCCCTTGCCCGCCGAGCGGCAGGATCGGTGGCGTGCCGGAGTGTCCGGCGTTTCCGTTCGGGTCTCTGCATGACATCGTCCCTGATCCACCGCACTGCGATCATCGAGCCGGGCGCCGAGATCGGCGAGGGCACCCGCATCGGCGCCTATGCCGTGATCGGGCCGAAGGTCCGGCTGGGCCGCGACTGCATCGTCGGGCCGCATGCGGTGATCGAGGGGCGGACCGAGATCGGCGACCGCAACCAGATCTTCCAGTTCGCCTCGGTGGGCGCGCCGCCGCAGGACCTGAAGTGGAAGGGGGAGGAGACGCGGCTGGTCATCGGCCACGACAACATCATCCGCGAATACGTCACCATCCAACCGGGCGTCGGCGTCTCCGGCGGGCTGACCACGGTCGGCGACGGCAACCTGTTCATGGCCTGCTCGCACATCGCCCATGACTGCCGGATCGGCAACCACGCCCAGTTCGCCAATGCCGCGACCCTGGCCGGCCATGTCGAGGTCGGCGACCATGTCCATGTCAGCGGCCTGGCCGGGGTGCACCAGTTCACCCGCATCGGGGCCCATGCCTTCGTCGCCGCCGGGGCCATGGTGGCGCAGGACGTGCCGCCCTTCTGCCTGGTCCAGGGCGACCGGGCGCGCCTCGTGTCGCTGAACGAGGTCGGGCTGCGCCGCCACGGCTTCACCGAGACGGAGGTGCTGGCCCTGCGCCGCGTCTTCCGCATGCTGTTCCGCGGCACCGGCGAGAAGGCGGAGCGGATGGCCCGGGTGCGCCACGACCATGCCGGGGAGCGGGGCGTGGCCGAGCTGCTGGAGTTCCTGTCCGACACCAGGCGCGGTCTGGTCGCAGCCTGACGGCGACGGTCCGGCCGTTCGGCGCGTTGAGGACTCGAAGCCGATCTTCGAGGAGAACGCCATGACCGCCGTGAGTCCGATTCAGGCCGACATCACCGTCGACGCACCGCAGGATCGCGCCTTCGACGCTTTCACCGGCGAGCTCGGCCGGTGGTGGCCGCTCGCCTACACCTATGCCGGGGTGGACCTCGACACCGCGGTGCTCGAGCCGCGGGCCGGCGGCCTGTGGTTCGAGCGCGACCGCGCCGGCCGCGAGACCGCCTGGGGTGAGGTCCGTGCCTGGGAGCCGCCGTCGCGGCTGGTGCTGTCCTTCGCCGTCAGCCCCGAGCGCGCGCCGGAGCCGGAGGCGAGGGCCAGCGAGATCGAGATTCGCTTCATGCCTGAGGGCAGCGGCACTCGGATCGAGCTCGAGCATCGCGATTTCGAGCGGCATGGCGACGGGGCGGCCCGGCTGCGCGAGGGCATGGGGTCGCCGCAGGGCTGGCCGCTGATCCTCGCCGACTTCGCCCGATACCTTCGCAGCTGACTGGTCAGCTCACCGGCATCTCATGTTCGATCCAGCCGGTCAGCGAGGCGTGCTTCGGCGCCCAGCCCAGCTCCGCCCGGGCCCGCCTGCCGCGCACCCGGCTGTTCGAGCCCAGGGAATAGACGGCGTGGCCGAAGCCCAGCGCGGCGATGGCGTCGTCCACCGGCCAGGGCTGCGGCGCGCCGAGGCCAAGCCGCCGGGCGATCGCCGCCGCGGCCTCGGCGAAGGAGGCCTCGCCGTTCTCCACATAGTAGAAGGCGCCGGCCTGCGCGCGGTCCAGCGCCAGGGCGTAGAGATCCGCCATGTCGTCGACATGCACGTTCGACCAGATGTTCAGGCCATGCCCAATATGCCGGACCACCCCGGACGTCCGCGCCTCGGCGACCAGCGTCGGGATCTGCACGCTGTCGGCATGCAGCCCCGGGCCGGTGCCGTAGATCAGGCTGTTGCACAGCACCACCGACCGCACGCCGCTGTCGGCGGCCTCGACGATCAGCCGGTCGATGGCGACCCGCGCGACCTTGCCCGGCACCGGCTCGACCGGCGTGTTCTCGTCATGGATCCGCTCCGAGGTCCGGTCGCCGCGAGCGTCGTCGGCCACCACGCTGGTGCCGCTGGTGTGCAGGAAGGGCTTGCCGCTGCCGGCGAGCGCGTCCAGCAGGGCCTCCACCGCCGCCCGGTCGTCGGAGCTGGCGGCGTTGACCACCGCATCGGCCGCCTTCGCCTCCCGGGCCAGCAGCGCCGCGTCCGACAGGTCGCCCAGCACCGGCTCGATGCCCAGCGCCCGCAGCCGCGCCGCCTTCTCCGGCGACCGCACCAGGCCGCGGATCCGGTGCCCGTCCTTCATCAGCCTCAGGGCGACAGCGCCGCCGACATAGCCGCTGGCGCCGGTCAGGAAGATGGTCATGCCGATGCTTTCGTCTGCGTTCAGGTCCTGAAGAAGATGGGGGCAGGGAACCTGTGTCGGGAAGCCATCCGGCCGGACAAGCTGGCGTGAAGCGAATTCACAGCCGGGCGTCGTCACCCTGTCGAAGACGGTCAGCGAGGCTCGCGTTGCGGCCGCCTGGTCAGCCCCGACGGGCTGGCGCCGGTGTGGGATGTGGTTTGAGAGCCGGCCAACGGCTGAGAAGAACATATTGCCTCTCCCGCCTGGCGGGAGAGGTCGGACGGCCGGGTGAGGGCGGTCCCCGGCCTCGACGAAATCCCCTCACCCGGAGCCGCTTCGCGTCTCCGACCTCTCCCGTAAACGGGAGAGGCGATCTTTGACGCCGTCTCAGTCCTCGAGGCGATCCAGATCGTCGTACAGCGCCTGGCTGTGGCGGTACAGCCGGTCGAACACCGGCTGCATCCGGGCATAGCGCTCGGCCCAGGCGGGGTCGGGCGCGATCTCGGCGCCATGGCGCGCGAAGGCGGCCGCGGCGTCCTGCACCGTGGCGAAGCGGCCGGTGGCGGCGGCGACCATGGCGGCGCAGCCGACCACGCCGCACTCCGCTTCCTCCGGCACCAGGATCGGCAGGCCGGTGGCGCTGGCCTTGATCTTCAGCCACAGCGCGGTCTTGGCGCCGCCGCCGGAGGCGATCAGCCGGTCCAGCGGCCGGCCTGATGCAGCCTCCATCACCCGGATGTGGCGGGTGACGGCGAAGGCCACGCCCTCCAGCACCGCCCGGTGCAGCTCGGCCAGGCCGTGGCCGGCGCCGAGGCCGAAGAACTGGGCCCGGGCGTTGCGGTAGGCGCCCAGCCGCTCGCCCACCAGATAGGGCAGGAACAACAGGCCGCCGGCGCCCGGCGCGGCCTCGGCCGCCTTGGCGACGATCTCGGGATAGCCCAGCGCACCCTCATGGAAGGCGCGGCGGGCCCAGCGCATGGCGTCGCCGCCGCTCTCCAGCAGCACGAACGGCCCCCAGCCGCCCTCGATCGTGGCGACGTTGCAGATCTCGGGGTCCAAGAGCGGCGCCTCGGTGATCAGGGTGATGATCGAGGAGGTGCCGGTGACGTCGGAGACCAGCCCCGGCCGGCAGGCGCCGGAGCCCAAGAGCGCCATCGGATAGTCGGCGCCGCCGACCAGCACTGGCGTGCCCTCCAGCAGGCCGGTCTCCACCGCCGCCGCGGCGGTGACGCCGCCCAGGATCTCCAGCGGCGACCGCAGCCGCGGCAGCTTGGCCGCGTCCAGCCCCATCAGCGCGATCATGGTGGGCGACCAGTCCCGCGTCGTCGGGTTCATCAGGAAGCTGCAGGACCCTTCCGTCGCCTCCATGGCGATCTCGCCGGTCAGGCGGAAATTGACATAGTCCTTCGGCATCATCACGGCCGCCGTCTGGCGGTACGCCTCGGGGTCGTGGTCGCGGATCCAGGCCAGCTTGAAGCCCGGCCAGGCCGGCGTCGGCGGGTTGCCGCTCTCGGCCAGGTAGCTGTCCGGTGCATGGTCGCGCTCGAACGCCGCGACGAGGTCGAGCGTGCGCTTGTCGTTCCACAAGGGGACGGTGTCGCGGGTCAGGGCGCCGGTGTCGTCGACCAGCACCGTGCCGTGCATCTGGCCGCAGGCGCAGACCGCCGCGATGCGGCCGCGGGCGCCGTCGACCTGGTCCAGCACGGTGCGGACCGACTGCACGACGCCGGCCCACCAATCGGCCGGCCGCTGCTCCGACCAGCCGAATTGCGGCACGATCTGCTCATGCTCCCGCGCGGCGATGGCCAGGATCCGGCCGCCGCCATCGACCAGCGCCGCCCGCGCGCTGCCGGTGCCGACATCGATCGAAAGGGCGAGGTCGCGGGTCATCTTGGCTCCGTGCAGCAGGCCTAATGCCGGCGCAGCCAGCGCGTGCCGTGCTGCAGCAGCACCGCGACCACGATGATGGCGCCCATCAGGACCTGCTGATGATAGCCCGGGACATTGGCCAGGTTCATGATGTTGCCGATCACACCCATCACCATGGCGCCCAGCAGCGTGTTGACCGCGCCGCCGCGCCCGCCCATCAGGCTGGCGCCGCCGATCACCACCGCGGCGATCACCGCCAGCTCGGCCCCGACCCCGACCTGGGCCGATCCGACCCCCGCCCGGGCGGTGGAGATGATGCCGGCCAGGGCGGCCAGCGCGCCGGAGATGACGTAGACCGCGCAGACATAGCGCGGCACCGCGATGCCGGACAGGCGCACCGCCTCCTCATTCGAGCCGATGGCGCGGACGATGCGGCCGAACTTGGTGAAGCCCAGCACCACGCCGCCGACGATGAACACGGCGAACATCAGGAGCACCGGCTGCGGCACGCCGAACAGGAAGCCGGCGCCGAAATCGGTGAAGGCCTGGCCGCTGTCGCCCAGCAGGATCGGCTGGCCGTTCGAGATGATCAGCGACAGGCCGCGCGCCGCGGTCATCATCGCCAGCGTCATGACGAAGGCCGGCAGGCGCAGATAGGCGACCAGGATGCCGGTGACCAGGCCGCAGCCGGCGCCGGCCAGCACCACCAGCGCGGTCGACGCTTCCGGCGACCAGGTGGCGACCAGATAGGCCGACAGCACGCTGCCCAGCGCCGAGACCGACCCGACCGACAGGTCGATGCCGCGGGTCAGGATCACCAGCAGCATGCCCACCGCCATGATCCCGGTGCCGGAGATCTGGCGCAGCACGTTCATGATGTTCCGCTCGGTCAGGAAGGCGGGCGACAGCAGATGTGCGCCGACGATCAGCAGCACGAAGATGCAGAAGGTGCCGTAGCGGTGGAACAGCTCGCCGATATCGGTGCGGCTGCGCGGCTTGTCCGTCGTCCCGGCGGTCGTGGTGGTCATGCGTCAGCCCGCCATCCTCAGCTCGCCGTCGCGGCGGATCATTGCCAGCGACAGCAGGTTTTCCTCGCTGTAGCGCTCCGGCCGCAGCTCGCCGCGGATCTCGCCTTCGCCCATCACCAGCACCCGGTCGCACAGGCCGAACAGCTCCTGGTGCTCGGAGGAGATCACGATCACCGCCTTGCCCTCGGCGGCCATGCGTTCGATCAGGGCGTAGATCTCGGCCTTGGCGCCGACATCGACGCCGCGGGTCGGCTCGTCGAGGATGATGACCTCGCCGCCGACATGGAACCACTTGGCCAGCGCCACCTTCTGCTGGTTGCCGCCGGACAGGCTGGAGACCGGCGCCTCGATGCCGGCGGCCTTGACCCGCAGGCTGCCGGCGAGATCGCCGACCAGGCGCTTTTCGGTGACGCGCCGGATGAAGCCGAGCGGGTTCACCACCGGCTTCAGCCGCGCCATGGTGGCGTTGACCCGGATCGACAGGCCCAGGATCACGCCCTGACCCTTGCGGTCCTCCGGCACCAGCCCGATGCCGGCGGCCACCGCGTCGAGCGGCGAGCGGATCGAGACCTTGCGGCCGTTGCGGAAGATCTCGCCGCCGTCGCGCCGGTCGGCGCCGAAGATCAGCCGTGCCGTCTCGGTGCGACCGGACCCGACCAGTCCGCCCAGCCCCAGGATCTCGCCGGCCCGCACCGCGAAGCTGACGCCGCGCACCCGGGTGCCGGCGCGCAGGGCCTCGACCCGCAGCGCCTCCGCCCCCGCCTGGCGCCGGGACTTGTCGGCGAACATCGCCGACAGCGGCCGGCCGACCATCATGCGGATGACGTCGTCGATCCCGGCCTCCTGCGGCGTCACGGTGCCGACCGTGCGGCCATCCTTCATCACCGTCATCCGGTCGGCGATGCGGAACACCTCCTCCAGCCGGTGCGAGATGTAGACGATGCCGACGCCGGCGCCGCGCAGGTCGGCGATGATCCGGTGCAGCCGCTCGGCGTCGCGCGCCGCCAGCACCGCCGTCGGCTCGTCGAAGACGATGACGCGGATTTCGCGCGACAGCGCCTTGGCGATCTCCACCACCTGCTGGTGGGCGACGGCCAGGTCGCCGACCAGGCGGCGCGGGTCGATGTCGAAACCCAGCCGCTCGATCAGGGCGCGGGCCCGGCGGTTCAGGCTGCGCCAGCCGATCACGCCCGGCAGCTCGCGCATGAAAATGTTCTCCGCCACCGACAGGTCGGGCGCCAGCGCCAGCTCCTGGTGGATCACGGCAATGCCGCGCTGCAGCGCCTCGCGCGGGCCGCCGAACAGGGCCGGCCGGCCCTCGATCCGGATCTCGCCGGCATCGGGCCGCATCTCGCCGCCCAGCACCCGCATCAGCGTCGACTTGCCGGCGCCGTTCTCGCCCAAGAGGGCATGCACCTCGCCGGGCCGCACCGCGAAGTCGACCCCGGCCAGGGCCCGGACGCCGCCGAACGACTTCGTGATGGCGCGCAGATCCACCAGATCGGTCATGACGCTCCCTCCGGCAGGGCAGGGGCGGCGGGCTGGCCGCCGCCCCTGGTGATCAGAAAACAGCGTCGGGCCGGTAGAACTTGGCCACGTTGTCCTTGGTGATGGCGGACGGCGTGGTCAGGTCGGTCTTCGGGAAGTCGGCGGGCAGCGACCCGTCCAGCGCCTTCATGCCGACATCGACCGCGGTGCGCGCGATCAGATCCGGGTCGTTCAGCCCGGTGGCGCCGTACTGACCTTCCTGGATCAGCTGCAGCGCCTCCTTCTGCCCGTCGGCGGCAGCCAGCAGCAGCACGTCGTTCAGCTTGCCCGCGGCCTCCAGCGCCTTGCGGGCGCCCAGCACCATCGAATCGTTCTCGCCCAGGACAACGTTGATGTCGGGATGGGCGACCAGCAGATCCTCCATCGCCTTCAGCCCGCCCTCATGCGTCCAGCCGCCCCAACCCTGGCCGACCACGGCGAAGCTGACCTTGCCGTCCTTGACCAGCTGGCCCTCGACCAGGCCGCGAAACACGCCCAGCCGGCGCTCCTGCCCGACGACATTGCCCTTCTCGCCGGAGAGCAGGGCGATCTTGAGATCCTTGCCGGCGGTCGACTGCGCCAGCCACTGGCCGACCTGGAAGCCGTTCTGGTCGTTCGAGGACTGGATCAGGGTGATGTATCTGGCCTTGGGGTCGACCGTGCTGTCGATCGCCACCACCTTCACCCCGGCCGCGGCCGCGGCGTTGATGGCGGGGACCAGCCCCTGCGGGTCGGCCGCGTTGATGATAAGCAGGTTGACGCCCTTGGACACCATGTCCTCGACGTCGCCGATCTGCTTGCCCATGTCGTTCTGGGCGTCGGCGGTGGCCACCTGGCATCCGGCCTTGGCGGCCTGGTCCTTGGCCGCGGCCTCCTGCGCCGCGAAATAGGGCGCGTTCAGCGTCTTCATCGAGATGCCGATCATGCAGTCCGCCGCCTGGGCGCTGCCGATCAGGAGGGCGGTCGTGGCCAGGCATCCCGTCAACACGGTCTTGAACATCCGGATCCTCCCCTTCGTGCCCGGGCCTGTGCCGGCCCGGTTCTGTAGTTAAAATACCGAATCGATGGATGGTCAATTCGATTTTGGGAAAGGTTACGCCGGTCGGTGCTTGAAACGGCTCAGAAACTGGCTCATTGATCCTGTATCCGTAGTTTTGCTACGAAATCGGAGCGAACCATGCAGCTGCGCGAGCCGGCGAGATGTGCCATCGGCGTGACCGACGGGGGCCTTTCGGGGGCGACCGGGCGCTACGTCAAGAAGCTCTCCGATCTCTCCGGCCTCTATGGCGACGCGGCGGCCTTTGCCGCGGCGGTGGCGGCGGGCGGCGACCGGATCGTCTACGAGGTGCAGGACTACCGGCCCTCCTCCGCCGCCGGCGACCTGATCTTCGGCGTCACCCGCATGGTGCCGGGCCGGATCGGGCGGGAATACTTCCTGACCCGCGGCCACATCCACGCCAGGGCCGACCGGCCGGAGATCTACGCCGGCGAGGCCGGGCGCGGCCTGATGCTGATGGAATCGCCGTCCGGCGAGGTCCGCATCGTCGAGATCGTGCCGCGCACCATCTGCTACGTGCCGCCCTACTGGATCCACCGGTCGGTCAATGTCGGGGCAGACGAGCTGGTGATGAGCTTCTGCTACCCGGCCGATGCCGGGCAGGATTACGGCATCATCGAGCAGGCCGGCGGCATGCGGCAGCGCATCCTGGACGATGGCGCCGGCGGCTGGGTCGCGGTCGACAACCCGGGCTACCGGCCGCGGCCGCAGGCGCGGATCGACGCCCTGTTCGCGGGAGACTGAGCCATGGCCGCCTACCGGCCCGCCACCCGGCCGACGCTGTACTTCATCGGCGTCACCACCGGCAAAAGCTCGATCATGAAGGTGTTCCCGGCCTGGGCCCGCGCGCTCGGCCTGACGGATGCCGTGATCCGCGGCATCGACTTCCCGCTGCACGCCGACCCCGCGGCCTATCGCGAGGCGGTGGCCTTCCTGCACGACGATCCGCTGTCGCTCGGCGCCCTGGTCACCACCCACAAGATCGACCTGTTCCACGCCTGCCGCGACCTGTTCGACGTCATCGACCCGCATGCGGCCCTGATGGGCGAGACCAGTTGCATCTCCAAGGCCGGCGGCCGGCTGGTCTGCCACGCCAAGGACCCGATCTCCTCCGGCCTCGCCTTCGACGTCTTCGTGCCGGAGGGGCATTTCGCCCACACCGGGGCGGAGCTGTTCTCGATCGGCGCCGGCGGCTCCACCATCGCCCTGACCTGGCATGGGATGCGGGCCCGGCGCGACCGGCCGTCGCGGATCATCGTCTCGAACCGCAGCCCGGCGCGGCTCGACGAGATCCGCCGCATCCATGGCGAGATGGGCGCCGACCTGCCGGTCGACTATGTGCTGGCGCCGACACCGGCCGACAACGACGCGGAGCTGGCCGGGCTGAAGCCGGGCTCGGTGGTAGTCAACGCCACCGGCCTGGGCAAGGACGCACCGGGATCGCCGCTGACCGACGCGGCGCGGTTCCCGCAAGGCGGCCTGGCCTGGGACCTCAACTACCGCGGCGATCTGGTGTTCCTGGACCAGGCCCGGCGGCAGCAGGCGGTGCAGGGCCTGACCGTCGAGGATGGCTGGACCTATTTCATCCATGGCTGGACCCAGGTGATCGCCGAGGTCTTCCACATCCCGATCCCGACCGCGGGCCCGCGCTTCGACGACCTGTCCCGCATCGCCGCCGAGGCGGCGAAGGGGTAGGCTGTGGCATGGACACGACCGACCGCCCCGCCACGGCCAACATCCTCGAGGTCGTGCGCACGCTGCGCTCCGAGCTGCGGAAGTCGGACCGCAAGGTCGCCGACGCGGTGCTGGCCGACCCGGCCCGTGTGCTCAAGGCGACGGTGGCGGAGATGGCGCAGCTGGCCGAGGTCAGCCAGCCGACGGTGATCCGCTTCTGCGTCGCCATCGGCTGCTCCGGCTACCAGGAGTTCCGGCTGCGCCTGGCGCACAGCCTGGCGCTGGGCCTGCCGGCGACGCATTCCGTGCTGCTCGACACCGACACGCCTGCGACGGTGGTCGACAAGATCTTCGACTACACCCTGTCCAGCCTGGACTGGGCCCGGAACCATCTCGACAAGGCCGCGATCGAGGCGGCGGTCGGGATCCTGGAAAGGGCCCGGTCGATCGCCTTCTTCGGTTTCGGCGCTTCCGGCATCGTCGCCCGCGACGCACAGCAGAAATTCCCGCTGTTCGGCGTGCCGTGCTCGGCCGAGCTCGATTCGCACCAGCAGATCATGGCCGCGTCGATGATGCAGCCGGGCGATGTCGCGGTGGTGATCTCCAACACCGGTCGCACCCGCTCGATTATCGAGGTGGCACGGACCGCGCGCGAGAACGGCGCCAAGGTGATCTGCCTGACCGGGACGGATTCGCCGCTGGTGCCCTACAGCGACGTGGCGCTGGTGGCCGAGACGCTCGAGAACACCAGCGTCTACACCCCGACGATCTCGCGCATCGCCGCGCTGGTGGTGATCGATATTCTCTCTACCGCCGTGGCCCTGCGCCGCAACGACGCCCATTTCCAGCGCTTCCAGACCATGAAGCGCCGGCTGAACGAGCTGCGGTTCAACGAGCGGATCTGACCCGGCCTCGCCTTCTTTTCACCGTCATGGCGAGCCCCGAAGGGGCGTGGCCATCCAGCGCCGCTCGCATCGGCCCCTGGATGGCCACGGCGCTGCGCGCCTCGCCATGACGGGGAGGGGCAGGGGAGACGGGCTGATCACCCCAGCTTCTTGATCAGCGCCATGGCCGCGGCCGGGGCCTTCGGCTTGAAGCCGTTGATCATGTAGACGAACACGTCGCGCGACTTCGGCGGCTTCGCCTCCGGCGATCCGACCGGCTTCAGACCGTCCGGCACGCCGCCCCCGGCCCAGACCTTGGCCCGCTTGGCCCATTGGTCCAGCGCCTTGGGGGCATAGCCGGTCTCGATCTCTTCCGAGGCGCGCTGCAGCCGGGCGTAGACGAAAGGCGCGGTGACGTCCGGGATCTCCGGGAAGCCGTCCTTGTCGGTCAGCACCACCGCCACCTTGTGGGCGCGCAGCATGTCGATGAACTCGGGAGTACGGAAGCTGTCGTGCCGGACCTCGACCACATGGCGCAGGGCGTGGCCATCGACGCTGTGCGGCAGCAGCTTCAGGAAGGCCTCGAAATCCTTCGGGTCGAACTGCTTGGTCGGCAGGAACTGCCAGTTGATCGGCCCCAACTTCTCCTTCAGCTCGGTGATGCCGCTGCCGACGAAGCGCTCGATCGACTCGCCGGCCTCGGCCAGGACTCGCCGGTTGGTGGTGAAGCGCGTGCCCTTGACCGAGAACACGAAGCCCTCCGACGTCTCCTCGCGCCATTTGGCGAAGGTCTCCGGCTTCTGCGAGCCGTAATAGGTGCCGTTGATCTCGATCGAGGTGACGTGGCGCGAGGCGTATTCCAGCTCGCGCTTCTGCGCCAGGCCCTTGGGGTAGAAGGTCTCGCGCCAGGGCTCGAAGGTCCAGCCGCCTATGCCGACGCGAATCCCCGATGCCTGCTTCGACGCCATGGCGTCCTCCCCGGTGGCCTGTCCCTGACACTGGAACATAAGGCGAACGAGGAATCAAGCGCCGGCCGCGTCGGGCCGGCGCCTGGCGCGATTACAGCTTGATCTGCAGCTTGACGTCGGCCGGCCTTCCCTCGGCCGCCCGCTCGAAGGCGGTGATGCTGTCCTCGAAGCCGTAGGTGTGGGAGATCAGCGGCTTCAGGTCGACCTTGCCGGAGGCGATCATGGCGATGGCGCGGTCATAGACATTGGCGTAGCGGAACACGGTCTCGATCCGCACCTCCTTGGCCGCGGCGGCGACCAGGTCGACCGCCACCGGCTCGACCGGCATGCCGATCACCACCAGGCAGCCGCCCGGGCGCACCGTGTCGAAGATACCGGGATAGGCCCGTGGGCTGCCGCTGGCCTCGAACACCACATCCGCGCCCCAGCCGTCGGTCGCCGCGGCCACCGCGTCGGCCAGCCTGGTCTCGCGGATGTTGACGCCGGTGATGCCGGGATAGCGCTCGGCGATCGCCAGCTTCTCCGGCAGCAGGTCGGAGATCAGCACCCGGCTGCAGCCGCCGGCCAGGGCGGCGAGCGCGGCCATGATGCCGATCGGCCCGGCGCCGATCACGACGGCGAAATCGCCGGGCTGGATCCGCGCCTTCACCGCCGCCTGCAGGCCGACGGCGAAGGGCTCGACCATCGCACCCTCGGCGAAGGAGACATTGTCCGGCAGCTTGAAGGTGAAGCCGGCGGGGTGCACCACCTCGGGCGTCAGGCAGCCATGCACCGGCGGGGTCGCCCAGAACACGACGCTGGGGTCGACATTGTAGAGGCCGAGCTTGGAGGCCTTGGAGGTCAAATCGGGGATGCCCGGCTCCATGCACACCCGGTCGCCGGGCTTCAGGCTGGTGACGCCGGGGCCGACCTCGGTGACGGTGCCGGCGGCCTCATGGCCCAGCACCATCGGCTCCTTCACCACGAAGGGCCCGATCCGGCCATGGGTGTAGTAGTGCACGTCGCTGCCGCAGACGCCGACGGTGTCGATCCTGATCCGGACGTCGCCCGGCCCGAGGGTCCGGGGCAAGTCGATCTCGCGCAGCGACAATTCCCTCTGCCGCTCCAGGACCAAGGCACGCATCTCACAATCCTCCCGAATTCGGGCCGGACGCGCGGCCGGCCCCTGACACTCCCCTTGGTACGCCATTTTGCCGGGGACGGGGAGGGTGTCGGTGCACAAATGTTTATTGTCGATTACCAATGTTCATGGCGCCGTCCCCGCTTTGGGGGGACGGCGCCATGAAGGATGCTGGGGCAGGTGCCTCAGGACACCAGCGCGAGATAGTCCCGCTTGCCGACCTCCACGCCCTTGTTGCGCAGGATGTCGTAGGCGGTGACGACGTGAAAATAGAAGTTCGGCAGCACCATGTTCAGGGCGTAGCTGCGGCCGGTGAAGTCCATCTTGCGGTCGCGCAGGGGGATGGTGATGGTCTCCTCCTCGCGGCCGTCGACCTGGCCAGGGCCGACGCTCTCCAGATAGGCGATGGTCTTGGCCAGCCGCTCCTGCAACTCGGCCAGGGTGGTCTCGTTGTCCTCGAAGGGTGGCGGCGTCAGGCCGGCCAGGCGGGCGGCGCCGAACTTGGCGGCGTCGCTGACGCGCTGGATCTGGCCCGACAGCGGATACATGTCGGGGGCCAGGCGGGCCTCGACCAGCGTGGCGGGGTCGATTCCCCCGACCTCCGCATGGGCAGCGGCCTTTTCGAGCAGCTTCGACAGCATGCGCAGCTTCGGCAGCATCACGCCGACCGAGATCTCGTGCAGGGAGAGGGGCAAGGGAGTGCTCCGATGAAGGGCGGGCGCCGCATCGGCCCGGGCGTTCGGCGGCGCTTGATTCCTCTCCCCCGACTCGCTTGCGGTCAAGCGCCGCAGGGGATCGGCTTGACGAACCGCATCGTCTTCTGTACCAATCGGTAAAGTCAGTTCCGTTCGGTACAATCCGTTCCTGGAGAGCCGCCATGACCGTCGACCGTCCGCCGCTGCCGCCCTTCACCCGCGAGACCGCGATCCAGAAGGTCCGCGGGGCCGAGGATGGCTGGAACAGCTGTGATCCGCAGCGCGTCTCGCTGGCCTATACCGAGGACAGCCGCTGGCGGAACCGGGCCGAGTTCCCGCAGGGCCGCACCCAGATCGTCGAGTTCCTGACCCGGAAATGGGCGCGGGAGCTGGAGTACCGCCTGATCAAGGAGCTCTGGGCCTTCGAGGGCAACCGCATCGCCGTCCGCTTCGCCTATGAGTGGCGCGACGATTCCCGCCAGTGGTACCGCTCCTATGGCAACGAGAACTGGGAGTTCGACGAGCACGGGCTGATGCGGGCCCGCCACGCCTCGATCAACGACCGGCCGATCGCCGAGTCCGAGCGCAAGTTCCACTGGGACCGGTCGGGCCCGCGGCCGGCCGGCCATCCGGGGCTCAGCGACCTCGGGCTGTAGCCTTGCCCAGGGTCGTCGCCGAACGGGCGGATGTGCTGCCCGCCTTGTCCGAGGTGTTCCGCGAGCACGGCTTCGAGGGCGCCAGCCTGGCCCTGATCGGCCAGCGCACCGGCCTGGGCAAGGGCAGCCTCTACCACTTCTTCCCGGGCGGAAAGGAGGAGATGGCGGCGGCGGTGCTGGCCGAGATCGACGGCTGGTTCGAAGAGCACATCTTCCGCCCGCTGCGGGAGGAGGAGCCGCGGCACGCGGTGCCGGAGATGATCCACGCGGTCGACGGCTATTTCCGCTCCGGCCGCCGGGTCTGCCTGGTCGGCGCCTTCGCCCTCGGCGATGTCCGCGACCGCTTCGGCGCCGCCATCCGGGGCTATTTCGCCGCCTGGACCGATGCGCTGGTGCAGGCCCTGGAGCGTGGAGGGCTGGCCGCGGAGACCGCCCGCGACCGGGCGGAGGAGGCGGTGGCGGCGATCCAGGGCGCCCTGGTCCTGGCCCGGGCGCTCGACGAGCCCGCCGCCTTCCGCCGCTCGCTGGCCCGGATCGAGGCCCGGCTCATGGCGGATCCTCGGTGAGAAAATCGATCAGCGCCGAAGCGGTCTCCTCCGGCTTCTCCTCCTGCAGCGCGTGGCCGCAGGGCAGGGGGAGGCCGCGGACGTCAGTTGCCTTGTCACGCCAGGTCGCCAGGACGTCGTAGAGCTCCCCGACCACGCCCTTCGCGCCCCACAGCGCCAGCAGCGGCGCCTTGACCCGGCGATCGGCATCGGCGGCGTCGTGCTCCAGGTCGATCGTGGCCGCCGCCCGATAGTCCTCGCAGATGGCGTGGACCGCGCCGGGCTGGCGGTAGCAGCGCAGATACTCCTGCACCAGCTCCTCGCGCGGCACGCCCGGGGTCCGACTCTGCCCCGCCAGATGGTGGCGCAGGTAGAATTCCGGGTCGGCCTCGATCAGCCGCTCCGGCAGCGGCGCCGGCTGGATCAGGAAGAACCACCAGAAGTAGCGGGTGGCGAAGGCCCGGTCGGTGCGGGCATACATCGTCGCCGTCGGCGCGATGTCCAGCACGGCAATGCGGCGGACCACGCCCGGATGGTCCAGCGCCATGCGGTGGGCGACACGGCCGCCGCGGTCATGGCCGACCACGGCGAAGCGGCCGCGCCCCAAAGCGCGCATCACCGCCACCTGGTCGGCCGCCATCGCCCGCTTGGAATAGTTCACGTGATTGTCGCCGCCCTTGGGCCGCGCGCTGTCGCCATAGCCGCGCAGGTCGGTGGCGACCACGCTGTGCCCGGCCGCGACCAGCAGCGGCGCCACCGCGTGCCAGGTGACATGGGTCTGCGGGTGGCCGTGCAGCAGCAGCACCGGCGGCCCGTCGCCGGCGCGCACGCCATGGATGCGCAGGCCGGGCGCGGTCTCGATGTCGAAGGGCGTGAAGCCGGGCATCAGGTCTTGGGTCATTGGTCCCCAGTCTCTCAGTGCCCGAAGGGAAGCTGGTAGCGGAATTCGTCGCTGGGGCCGCCCTTGAACTGGTCGGCGTCGCGGATCAGGCCGGTCCGCTCGAAGCCGAGCGCTTCGACCAGGGCGACCGATGCCGCGTTGCGGGTGTCGATCGAGGCGCCGATCGCGGTGACCGCCGGCTCGGCCGCCAGCGCCTCGACCACGGCGCCGACCGCCCGGCGGCCGATGCCGCACCCCTGGCAGCGGCGGAGCACGAAATAGGCGATGTCGGTCGCGCCGGTGCTGTCGACCGTGGCCTCCACCAGCCCGGCGTAGCTGTCGTCGGCAAGGCGGATCGCCCAGTTCAGCCAAGCCTGGTCCCCGGCCGGCGACCGCCGCGCCGCCAGACGCTCGAATCGGGCGCGCAGCGCTGTGGCATCGGCCGGCGGTTCCTGCGGGATGAAGCGGTAGAGGGTCGGGTCGGCCAGGCCGTCGAACAGCCGCTCGGCATGGTCGGGCCGGAGCGGCTCCAGCCGCAGCTCCCCGGCGGCGATCGATGTCTCCGCCAGGGCGGTGATGCCGGGTGCGGGCCTCAATGCGGCCGGCCAGGAGAGGCATCGCGGTCCTGCGGCATGTCCGGCTCCGGAAGGAAGGATCGGGCCTCCTTATACAGGCGCGACACGGCCCGGCGGAGGGGATTTTCCGAAAGCCGGCCTTGCGCCTCGATTCGTCAGGGGTGCCATTCCTTAGACAAACATGATAGGTTTGAATGGCTTGTCGTCGATCCCTGCGATCACGATGTAAGACAGGGCGCTTGTGCCCGGGGGAGTCTGGAGGGGGCCGCCATGGCCGGTAGGGAACGCTGGCTGAAGACCGCCGGTATGCTCGGTCTGGTCGCCGGGATTATCGCCGGGTGCGGCGGCGACAAGCCACGGCCGTCCGGCGGCAACATCGCCTATTGGGAACCGCAGATCCAGAAGGCGTCGAAGCGCTTCAACGTGCCGCCGGAATGGATTCGCGAGGTGATGCGGATCGAGAGCGGCGGCCGGTCGACCTGGAAGGGCGGCCAGCCGATCACCAGCTCGGCCGGCGCCCAGGGGCTGATGCAGGTGATGCCCGGCACCTATGAGGAGCTGCGCCAGAAGCACAGCCTGGGCCGCGACCCCTACGACCCCGAGAACAACATCATGGCGGGCACGGCCTATATCCGCGAGCTGTACGAGATGTATGGGTCGCCCGGCTTCCTCGGCGCCTACAACGCCGGCCCCGGCCGCTATCGGCAATATGTCGAGGACGGGCGCAGCCTGCCGCCGGAGACCCGGCGCTACATGGACATCGTCGGCCCGCAGATTGCCGGCATCGACCCGGGCTCCAGCCGGCCCGATCGGATGACGCAATACGCCGAGCAGCAGATCCAGGATCGGGTCGACGGCGCGGTCGCGGCCCGCACCGGCCAGCCCGGCAGCCGGTCGCCGGTGGTGATGGCGATGGCGCCGATCCCCGACCGGCTGTCACCGGAGGAGCAGGGCACGATGGCGCGGGTCGACGCGGCCATCGCCGACCGCACCGGCCAGCCGATCGCGGCCCAACCCATCCCGGTCCAGGCGGCGCCGATCCGGCAGGCGCCGCTGCCGGCGCCGGCGTCCCGCCCGGTGGTGATGGCGATGCAGCCGATCCCGGACCGGGTGGCGCCGATGCCGGCGCCGGTCGCACCCGTCCGCCAGGCGGCGGCCCGGCCCGCGCCCGTTCGCATGGCACCGATCCCGGACCGGCCGCAGGTCGCGCCGGTCGACGACGTGCTGCTGGCGATGGCCGCCTCGCAGCCGGAGCGGCCGAGCCCTGCACCGGTCGCGACCCGCCCGGTCGCCCAGCCGCAGGCCCGGCAGGCCAGGCCCGTGCCCGCGCCAACCCCGGTGACGGTGGCGCCGACCCGGGTGGCGGCGACCGCTCCCGCGGCACCGGTCCGGCGCCAGGCCGGTGGTCTGCCCAGCGGCTGGTACGTGCCCTCTCCGCCAGGCCAGTAGCCGACTCAGGCGCCCGACTGTCGGGGCTGCTGCCTCCTCCTGCCCGACTCTCAGTGTCTCGCGGGCGCCCGCGAGACACTGATCTTCTGCCGTTGCCGCGCTCCAGAGGCCCGACGAGCCTTCCCCGATTCAAAGCCGCATACCTCGGATAGAGGATGACGGTCGAATTTGATGGGCCTTCATCCCTATATTAGGTTAATTCAGCCAAAATACGATCTTGCACATAATTTGGCGAAAGCGGCGATGATCATAAAATACTATTAAAAGTTGATGCAATTTATTGCAACAATGCCCGAATAATTGTCTCGGGTGGCCAAAATAAATGGAATTGCTCAGAATGATCTGCCGCTCCGCTGAAGAAGACTGCCCTGCTTGCAGCGGGGCGGCATCAACCTGAGGAGCATGAGATGTCGCTGAGCATTGCCATTCCCGAGCTTCCGTCGCAGCTGTCCTCGATTTTTGCGCCCCGGCTGGCGGTGGAGGCCCGGGAGCCCGCCCATATAGAAGTCGCCCGCAGCCATTACCGAAACCTGGCCGTCAGGCTCGATCCGGCCGACCGGACCTATTGGTGCTACATGCAGCCGGAAGGCCGGCCGAGCTTCACGCCGGAGCTGCTGCAGGACATCACCGACATGCAACAGTCGATCCGGCGCATGTTCATCGAGCGGACGGATGAGGAGCCGCCGGTCCGCTACTTCGTCTTCGCCTCGGGCCTCCCGGGGATCTACAGCCTGGGCGGCGACCTGGGCCTTTTCATCGAGAAGATCCGGCTCGGGGACCGGGCGGCGCTTCGCCGCTACGCCCATGCCGCGATCGAGCCGATCCATCGCAACTACGCCGCTTTCGACACCCCGATCATCACCATGGCGCTGGTCCAGGGCGATGCGCTGGGCGGCGGCTTCGAATGCGCGCTGTCGCTCGACATGATCGTGGCCGAGCGGAGCAGCAAGATGGGGCTGCCCGAGATCCTGTTCAACCTGTTCCCGGGCATGGGGGCGTACAGCTTCCTGTCCCGCCGCATCGGCGCGGTGGCGACCGAGAAGATGATCACCAGCGGGCGGATCTACACCGCCGAGGAGCTGCACGAGATGGGCATCGTCGACGTGCTGGCCGAGGACGGCAAAGGCACCGAGGCGGTCCATGAGTACATTGCCGAGAACGGGCGCAAATTCAATGCGCACCGCGCCCTGATCCAGGCCCGGCGCCGGGTCAACCCGATCACGCTCGGCGAGTTGCGGGACGTGGTCGACATCTGGGCCGACGCATGCCTCGGCCTCAGCGAATCCGATCTTCGCAAGATGACACGGCTGACCCAGGCTCAGGATCGTCGGCGCGCCGCGGTGGTGCCGACGATCGCGGCCGAGTGACGCCCAAACTCATGGTCAGAGGGGCAGCTGGGGCGACGGGCTGGGGAGCCGGTCGCCTCATTTTCCGGGCCCGGATCAGCCTTTTTGGGCCGGTCGGGCAGCGGCGCCGCGCCGCCGCAGCAGGATCGGGCGGAGGCGCTCCATTTCGGCCGCCAGACGCCGCAGGTGGGACTTGCCGTTGCGGGCGAGATCCGGCCCGCTGATCCCCTGCCAATCCTGGCAGAGGTCCGACAGGCCGCGTGCACCGATATTGGCGGTGGCGCTGCGCAGGGCATGGGCGTGCGCCCGGAACAGCAGGGCGTCTTCCTTCTCGACCGAGAGCCTCATGTCCTCGGCGATCGTTTCGATATCCGCCAGGAAATCGTCGATCAGCTCGATCAGAAAGTGAT
This sequence comes from Inquilinus sp. OTU3971, assembly GCF_038440215.1. Taxonomy (NCBI): domain Bacteria; kingdom Pseudomonadati; phylum Pseudomonadota; class Alphaproteobacteria; order Rhodospirillales; family Rhodospirillaceae; genus Inquilinus; species Inquilinus sp. OTU3971. The sequence continues at coordinate 26,683 of NZ_JASATH010000074.1, forward strand.
TGCCGCCGAGGGCTTCCAGGCGGTCGATGACGCGCATGTCGACTGCGGCCGGACCGGCCTGCGGCAGCGCCGTGACGTTGTCCGGCAGTGGTGGCGGCGGCGTTGCCGAGACATGTCCTTCCAGGACGTCTTCGATCGCCATGAACAGCTGCTCGGGCTCGATCGGCTTGGTCAGGCAGGCGTCCATGCCGGCCTCGGTACAGCGCGCCGCGACGCCCGGCGTGGCGTCGGCGGTCAGGGCGACGATCGGGACATGCGGCCGGTCCAGCGCGGTGAAGCGGTACAGCTTGGTGGCCTCGATACCGTTCATCACCGGCATGTTGATGTCCATCAGGACAAGGTCGAACGTCGCGGCGTCGAGCGCGTCGAGCGCCTCCTCGCCATTGGCGACCAGCTGGACCTGATGGCCGGCCCGGGTCAGCATCTCCCGCAGGACCTTCTGGTTGATGCGGTTGTCGTCCGCGACCAGGACGGACAGGCTGCGCGCTGCCGCGGTGTGGCGGCGGGCGATAGCGACCTTCGGCTTGCCATGCGAGCGTCCGGCCTGCGCGATGCGCAGGGCGATGCCGATGGTTCGGGCATCCGCATCCGCGGGGATCGTGGTGACGAAGACCTCCGCCAGGTCCCGCGACACGCCGTCGCCGGCGGCCGGGTCGGCCAGCAGGATCGGGCGGACGGCCGGCGCCGAACGCAGCGCGGCGAGGACCGACGCCCGCCGGTTCGGATCGCTCGGCAAGGTGCCGCGGTCCATGACCAGGACCGCGGCCGTGTCGGCGGAGCGCAGGGGTTGCCAGGCCAGCATCGCGTCGATCGAGCCGAAGGTCTCGACCGTGCCGGCGGCTGGCGTCAGTAGCGGCATCAGCCGCCCGATCAGCGCCGCGTCCGGGGCGATCACGCCGAGCGTGGGGATCGGCTCGACGGCAGTCTGCGCCTCGGCATCGGCCGGCTGGTCGAACTCCATCGTGAACCAGAAGGTGCTGCCGACGCCCGGGGTGCTGTCGACTCCGATCTCGCCGCCGAGCAGGGTGACCAGCCGCCTGCAGATGGCGAGGCCCAGCCCGGTGCCGCCGAACCGGTCCATGATCGAGGCGTCAGCCTGCCGGAAGCTTTCGAAGATGTGACCGGACGCCTCCGGCGCGATGCCGATGCCGGTGTCCGTGACCTCGAAGCGCAGCCGCGGCCGCTCGCCGGTCTCCGCCTCGGGCCGGACCGAGATCACCACGCTGCCGGTCTCGGTGAACTTGACGGCGTTGCCGAGCAGGTTGAGCACGACCTCCCGGAGATGCCGCTCGCTGCCCCGCAGCCGGAGCGGCACGCGATGGTCGATGTGGATGCCGAGGTGCAGGCCCTTGGCCTTCGCCTCGGTCAGGATCATCGCCCGCATCTCCGCCAGCACCGACGGCAGGTCGAAATCGGCGACCTGCACCGTCATCTGCCCGGCTTCGATGCGGGAGAAATCGAGGATGTCGTTGATCAGCGTCAGCAGCTGCTTGCCGGCCGAGACGACGGTCTGCGTCATCTCCTGCTGCGACGGGTTCAGCTTGGTGTCGTGCAGCAGCGATCCCATGCCGATGATGGCGGTCAGCGGCGTCCGCAGCTCATGGCTGACGCTGGCCAGGAACATGCTCTTCGCCTGGCTCGCCTCCTCGGCCTGCTGCTTGGCCCGGGACAGCTTGCGGATCAGGGTGGCGGCGTAGGCCGGCAGCAGCACCATGCCGCCGAGCAGGCCGGCCGACAGCGGGGTGTGTGCGCGCCAGAACTCGGTCGTCGCCACCACCGCGCCGAACGAGATCAGGCCGGCGCCGGTGGCCAAAGCGAGGAACCCGATGCCGAAGCGGAAGCCGTTGCCGAAGATGACCCAGAGATAGATCGGGAACAGGATCGTGGTGGCCTCGCCGCCGATCTGCATCTCCCAGAACATGGCGCCGAAATCGACCAGGATGGCGACGATCCGGCGCGGACGGCAGATCGCGGGATGCACGGCGATATGAGTCAGGATGGCGAAGTTCGCCGTGATGTAGCCGGCCAGGACGGCGACCGCCTCGAGATCGTAATGTCCGGTCGCCAGCACGTAGATCAGGATGGCGACGGCGAAGACGATGCCGTTGAGCCGCATCTCGTGCTCGCTGTCCGGACGGTTCCGGAAGCGCTGCAGGATGCGCTTGATCGGGGATCTCGATCCCGCCTGCGGCTTGCCGCCGGTCATCGATCGCCACCGTGTCGTCCGGGGGCGGCGGCGTCGGGAATGTGGTCGACCAGCTCCAGCAGCCGCTGCCCGGCCGACACCACCCGCCGCGCCATCTCCCGCTGCACCGGGCTGAGCCTGGTGTCCTGCAGCAGCGATCCGGTGCCGATGATGGCGCTCAGCGGCGTGCGCAGCTCATGGCTCACGCCGGCCAGGAGCATGGCCTTCTCCCGGTTCTCCGCTTCGGCCATCCGCTTGTCCCTGGACAGCCTGCGGATCAGGGGCGTGGCGCCGAGCGGCACCAGCAGCATCCCGCCGAACAGGCCGGCGGTCAGGGCGCCGTGCGCGCTCCAGAACGGCGTCGTCGCCACCACGGCGCCGAACGAGACCAGGCCGATGGCCGTGGCCAGGGCCAGGAAGGCCGGCCCGAATCGGAACCCGTTGCCCAGGATGATCCAGAAGAAGAGCGGGACCAGGAGGGCCGTGGTCTCGCCGCCGATCTGCATGACGCAGAACAGGGCGCCGAGATCGCTGACGATCGAGAAGATCCGGCGCAGGCGGCAGATGCCGGGACGCAGCAGGATGTGGCCGAGCACGGCCAGGTTGATCGCCAGGTAGGCGGGCGGGACGGCGAGGATGCTCAGGTCGTCGCCGGCCGTCGCCAGCAGATAGAGCAGGATGGCGGTGCCGAAGGCGAGGGCGTTGAACCGCATCTCGTGTTCACTGTCCGGGCGGGCCCGGAGGCGCTGCGCGATGCGCGCGACCGGGGATCTAGGCCCCACCTGCGGTTTGCTGTCGGTCATCTCCAAAACCACTCCAGCCCGGCGGCGCCGTCATGCCGCCTGGGACCATTACCGAACACCGGATGGGATGGCCAAAACCGGCCTGTCCCATGCGCGCTCTCACCCGCTGGTTGTTCGGCATCAATCTGAGGAAATGAAACCTCTGAACCTCGTCGCAGACCAGCATGCGGTTTCTCTCGATCCGCCCGGGAGTTTCCTCCCCTTCGGCGGTCGCGTCTAGGGGCCAAGATCAGCGGCGGCCCGCGCCATCGGCATCCGGCTCCGGGCCGGTCTCCGGCGGTCACGAAACCCGGCCATCCGCCGGCCAGCGCCGCACGAAGTCTCGCAGCTGGTCGTCCGGCATCGGTCTGGCGAAATGAAATCCCTGGACCTCGTCACAGCCCAGCCGGCGGATGGTCTCGAGCTGCTCGGGGGTTTCCACCCCTTCGGCGGTCACCTCCAGGCCGAGATCATGGCCGAGATTGGTGATCGCCCGCACGATCGCCGTATCCCCCGGGCTGGCCTCCAGGTTGCGGATGAAGCTGCGGTCGATCTTGAGGCGGTTGACCCGGAAGATCTTGAGATAGTTGAGCGAGGAGTAACCGGTGCCGAAATCGTCGATGGCGAAGCGGATGCCGAGGCCGCGCAGCTCCTCGATCTTGCTCGCCGCCGATTCCGCGTTCTGCATCAGCACGCCTTCGGTCAGCTCCAGCTCCAGCGACGACGCCGCCACGCCGGTGTCCCGCAGTGTCTGGCGGATCAGCTGGCTGATGTCCTGCTTGCGGAACTGCAGCGAGGTGAGGTTGACGCCGACGCGCAGCGACAGCCCGTCGCGGGCCCAGGCGGCGCCCTGGGCGCAGGCTTCGCGCAGCGCCCAGGTGTTCATGGCGATGATCAGCCCGCTCTCCTCCGCCGCCGGCAGGAACTGCGCGGGCAGCAGCAGGCCGCGGGTCGGGTGCTGCCAGCGCATCAGCGCCTCGGCGCCGACGATCCGGCCGCTGTGCAGGTCGATCTGCGGCTGGTAGTGCAGCACGAACTGATCGGCCTCGACCGCGGCCCGCAGCTCGGCCTCCAGCACCACCGCGTCCTGGATGCCGACATTCAGCTCGGTGGCGAAGAAGCGGTACTCGCCCGGCCCGTCGGCCTTGGCCCGGTACATTGCCAGGTCGGCGTTGCGGAACAGCTGGTCCGGATCGTTCCCATCCTGCGGATGCAGGGTGATGCCGATGCTGGCGGTGAGCGACACGGTGCTGTCGCTGCGGATGTGCGGCCGGGCGATCTCCTGCAGGATCAGCGCCGCCGTCGCCGCCGCGTCCTCGCTCCGCGGCCCCAGCTGGAGCACCGCGAACTCGTCGCCGCCGAGCCGGGCGACGATGTCTCCCGGCCGTGCGGTCACGCTCAGCCGCCGCGCCACCTCCTGCAGGATCTGGTCGCCGAAATGGTGGCCCAGCGCGTCGTTGATCGACTTGAAGCGGTCGAGATCCAGGAAATGCAGGGCGAAGACGGCGTCGGCGTCCCGGGCCAGGATGCGGCGGATCCGGTTGAGGAGATGCACCCGGTTGGGCAGGTCGGTCAGCGCGTCGTGGTTGGCCAGATGATGCAGATGCTCCTCGGCCAGCTTGCGGTCGGTGATGTCGAGCGCCGTGGTCAGGACGCTCTCGACCTGGTTGGTCGCGTCCCGCAGCGGCGCCTTGCTGGTGAGGAAGACCTGCCGCACGCCGTTGCGCTCGACCACCTCCTCATAGCTCGGCAGCGGCTCGCCGGAGCCGAAGACCAGCTGGTCCAGCTGCCGGCTGCGCTCGCCGCGCTCCGGCCCGAACACGGCGGCGACGTCCTCGCCGACCAGGGCGGCGGGGGTCGAGCCGCTGATCGCCGCCTGATAGGCGTTGACGAAGACGCAGCGGCCCTCGCGGTCGGCGGCGCTGATCATCGCCGGCAGCGTGTCGATCACCTGGGCCAGCGCCTCGCGGCTGTTGCGCAGCGCCTCCTCCTGGCTGCGCCGGGTGCGCTCCAGCTCGCGCTCCAGCGTCGCGGCGCGGCGCTTGACCCGCTGCTGCTGGCGGCGCAGCCGCAGCAGGTTGCGGGCCCGGGTCATGAACTCGTGGTGGTCGACCGGGCTCTGCAGGAAGTCGGTGGCGCCGGCCTCCAGCGCCTGCAGCCGGAAGCTGCGGTCGTCATAGGCGGTGATGACGATCACAGGCACGTCGGCGACATGCGGGTTGCCGCGCATCCGGCGGGTGAACTCGGCGCCGTCCAGATTCGGCATCTTGTAGTCGGCGATCACCAGGTCGGGGGTGTGCCCGGCCAGCCAGTCCAGCGCCTCCAGCGGGTCGCCGAACGATTGCACGGTCACCTGGCTCTCGAGCGAGGCTGCCAGCTTGGAGAAGATGTGCCGGTTGGTGGGCCGGTCATCCAAGATGACGACGAGCGACATTCCCGCTGCTGAACTCCCTGTCGCACCCGGCCGCCGTGCTGCCCGGTGGGGCGGTATGGCCAACGGCCACTATAGAAGGGCTTTTCGCCGCATTATGAGGGAATTCGTATGAACACCGGACTATGGTCCGCCACCCGCTATTCCGACAGGGTGGCGACCACCGGCGTGTGGTCCGAGGCCTTGTCGCGGCCCCGCGGCTCGCGGTCGATGATGCACGCCTCGAGCCGGTCGGCGATTTCCGGGCTGGCCAGCAGGTGGTCGATGCGGATGCCGTTGTCGGCCTGCCAGGCCTGGCCCTGATAGTCCCAGAAGCTGTAGCCGGTCGCGGTCGGGTTCAGCGCCCGCCACGAATCGGTCAGGCCCAGATAGGTCAGCGCCCGGAAGCGGCGCCGGGTCTCCAGCCGGAACAGCGCGTCGTCGACCCAGGCGGCCGGGTCGGCGGCGTCGCGCGCCTCGGGGATGACGTTGAAGTCGCCGCCCATGACGAAGGGCTGGCCTGCCGCCAGCAGAGTCTCGGCGCGGGAGCGCAGCCGGTCCATCCAGGCCAGCTTGTAGTCGTATTTCTCGGTGCCGGCGGGGTTGCCGTTGGGCAGGTACAGGCCGCAGACCCGGACGCCGCGCACCGTGCCCTCGACATAGCGAGCCTGGACGTCCTCGCCGTCGCCGTCCAGCCCGGCCAGCGGATCCTCGATCGGATGCTTCGACAGCAGGGCGACGCCGTTATAGCTCTTCTGGCCGTGGATCAGCAGCTTGTAGCCCAGCGCCTCGAACTCGAAGCGCGGGAACGCCTCGGTCTCGCATTTGATCTCCTGCAGCACGGCCACGTCGGGGTCGGCGCTGCGCAGCCAGTCCAGCACGTTCGACAGCCGGGCCTTGACCGAATTGACGTTCCAGGTGGCGATGCGCATGCCTCAGGCCTCCGCCCGCAGGCTCGAAGACGGGGCGGGCAGGGTGGGGCGCATGGCTGGTCCTCCGGGCTGGGCGGCCCTCCGACTCCGGCGGGCGCGGCCGCTCAGATTGCGAAGGAAGTGCCGCAGCCGCAAGAGGAGCTGGCGTTGGGGTTCTTCACCTGGAAGGACGCGCCGATCAGCTCCTCGACATAGTCGATCTCGGCGCCGGCCAGCAGGTCGAGCGAGGTGTCATCGACCACCACGGTGACATCGTCGCGCCGGAAGGTCAGGTCGTCGCCATTGACCTTGTCGTCGAAGCTGAAGCCGTACTGGAAGCCGGAGCAGCCGCCGCCGGACACGGCGATGCGCAGCATCAGGGCGTCGTTGCTCTCGGCGCGGCGCAGCTCGGCGATCCGCCGGGCGGCGCTTTCGGTCAGGTTCAGGATGCGGCCGTCATCGGGCATGGCGGGTCCCATCGGTCAAACGGGGCGGTCGAAACCGGTCCCCTTCAATGTAGGGAGCCGCGAGGCATCTGCAAAGCGCCGCCAGTGATTGCCAGCCCCGCATGCGATGGCTAGCTTGGCCGCGATGACCGCAGCCTACGCCACCGTCCCGGACCGCAGCCGCGGCCGGCTGCATGCCGAGCCGGACAGCGGCATGCGCTCGCCCTTCCAGCGCGACCGCGACCGCATCGTCCATTCCTCGGCCTTCCGCAAGCTGCAGTACAAGACCCAGGTCTTCATCTACCACGAGGGCGACTACTACCGGACCCGGCTGACCCACACGCTGGAGGTGGCGCAGATCGCCCGCACCATCTGCCGCTCGCTCGGCCTGGACGAGGATCTGGGCGAGGCGGTGGCCCTGGCGCACGATCTCGGCCACACCCCCTTCGGCCATGCCGGGGAAGATGCGCTGCACGCGGCGATGGCCGGCCATGGCGGCTTCCACCACAACGACCAGACCTTGCGCATCCTGACGGCGCTGGAGCAGCGCTACGCCGGTTTCGACGGGCTGAACCTGACCTGGGAGACGCTGGAGGGCGTGGTCAAGCACAACGGCCCGCTGCTGCCGCTGCCGCCCGGCGGCGGGCTGCCGGCCACGATCGACGCCTTCCGCGCCACCTGGGACCTCGACCTCGCCTCGCAGCCGGGGCCGGAGGCGCAGGTGGCGGCGCTGGCCGACGACATCGCCTACACCAACCACGACATCGACGACGCGGTCCGGGCCGGGCTGCTCGACCTCGACGCGCTGCGCGGCCTGCCGCTGGTCGGGCCGGTGCTGGCCGAGGTCGAGGCCCTGCATCCCGGCCTGCCGCGCCGCCGGCTGATCCATGAGACGGTGCGGCGGGTGATCGACCAGATGGTCACCGACCTGCTGGCGGAATCGCGCCGCCGCCTGGCGGCGTCGGCGCCGGATTCGGTCGAGGCGATCCGCGCCGCGCCGGTGCCGGCGATCGCCTTCTCCGACGGCGTCGCGGCCGATCTCGCCGTGGTCCGCAGCTTCATGTTCCGCGAGGTCTACCGGCACTATCTGGTCAACCGCGAGACCAGCAAGGCGCGGCGGGTGGTGCGCGACCTGTTCGACCTGTTCACGGCCGAGCCCAACACGTTGCCGACCGACTGGCGCCGCCAGGCCGAGGCCGGGGCGGCGGCCGGCCTGCCGCGGCTGGTGGCCGACTACATTGCCGGCATGACCGACCGCTACGCCCTGCTCGAGCATCAGCGCCTGTTCGCCCTGGACCGGCCGGTGTGAGGCCGAAGACGGCTCCCTTTTCC
>NZ_JASATH010000075.1:0-34514 GCF_038440215.1 Inquilinus sp. OTU3971
GCGAGGGGAGGGGGAGGATAGTGGGGAAGATCGCGCACTCGGGCTTCTCGGGAGGGCCGCATGACCGCGATTGCGACCGCTGCCCAGCCCACTGCGGCCCCCGCCGCCCCCCGCGGCCTGGTCGCCCGGCTGCCGGCGCTGTGGCCGGCGGCGATGCTGTGCGTGTTCTTCCTGATCCCGTTCGTGATCATGGTGGCGTTCAGCTTCTACCACCGGGTCGAGGGCGGGCTGTACGAGCCGGCCTTCGAGCTCGACAACTACGCCCGATTCTGGACCCCGCTGTTCACCCGGGTGCTGGGCTTCTCGCTGATGATCTGCGGCCTGGCCGCCGTGTTCTGCGTCATCGCGGCGGTGCCCTTCACCTGGTGCCTCAGCCGCACCCGCCGGCCGGCGCAGGTGGCGTGGCTGGTCTGCATCCTGTCGATCCTGTCGCTGTCCGAGGTGATCATGGGCTTCGCCTGGTCGATCCTGCTGTCGCGGTCGGCCGGCCTGTCCAACCTGCTGGTCACCCTCGGTATCCTGTCCTCGCCCGAGGCCTGGACGCCGAGCTTCGGCGCCCTCCTGATGGGGCTGTGCTTCATCGGCTTCCCCTATTCGGTGCTGATGCTGTACCCGGCGGTGAACCGCCTCGACCCCGAGATCACCGAGGCCGCCCGCACCCTCGGCGCCTCGCCGCTGCGCGGCTTCTTCACCGTGGTGATTCCGTCGCTTCGCCAGGCGATCCTGGCCACGGCCATCCTGGTCTTCGTCTTCACCCTGGGCTGCTACGTGCTGCCGCAGGTGCTGGGCAAGCCGGAGCACTGGACCCTGTCGGTGCTGATCACCGACCAGGCGATCTACCAGTCGAACATCCCCTTCGCCGCGGCGCTGGCGGTGTTCCTGGTGCTGGTCAGCCTGGCCCTGATCGGCCTGACCCTGCTGCTCGGCCAAGGACGCCGGGCGTCCGGGGGGCGCTGATCATGGGACGCACGCTCTCCCGCCTCTATATGGGCCTGATCGGGGCCGTGCTGCTGGCGCCGATCATCGTCATCATCGGCGTGTCGCTGAACGAGAAGAAGCGCCTGCTCTTCCCGCCGCAGGGCCTGTCCGTCGCCTGGTACGGCGAGATGCTGCAGGACCCGGAATGGGTCGGCGCGCTGAGCAACAGCGTGATCATCGCCGTGCTGGCCGCCGCCCTGTCGGTGTCGATCGCGCTGCCGATGGCCTGGTACCTGTGGCGCTGGAACCCGCGCTGGGGCCGCGCGCTCTACACCCTCGGCATCGCCCCCTTCATCCTGCCGCCGGTGGTCTCGGCCCTGGGCTTCCTGATCTTCTGGCAGATCGTCGGGCTGTACGGGCACATCGCCGCCACCATCGTCTCGCACGGCATCTTCTTCGTCACCCTGCCGCTGGTGAACATCGCCCTCGGCCTGGCCTCGATCGACCGGGCGGCGGTGGAGGCGGCGCGCACGCTGGGCGCCGACGAGCGCATGGTGTTCCGCACCATCGTGCTGCCCTTGGCGCGGCCCTACATCATCTCCGGCTACGCCTTCGCCTTCGTGCTGAGCCTGAACGAGTACATCGTCGCCTACATGGTGGCGGGGTCGACGGTGGAGACGCTGCCGATCAAGATCTTCAACGCCCTGCGCTACGGCTATACCCCGGTGATGGCGTCCGTGACGGCGCTGTTCGTGGTGGTGGCGGCACTGGTGTTCTCGCTGGTGGCCTGGCGCGGCGACCTGCCGCGTCTTCTCGGGGCCACCCGGCCGCCGCGGTGACCTATCCTGCCGCTTCGTTTCCCGATTCGGCGGCCCGACAGATCCATGCTTCCAGCCTTCCTGCGGTGGTCCCTGTCGGCGATTCTCCTCCTGCTGGCCGCCACCCCGGCCGCCGCCGCCCCGCTCATGGACGGGTTCGAAGGCGGGCGCATCCCGCCGCAGGTCTGGTCGCCCTGCCGGCGGCCGGAGGGGCGCTTCTTCATCGACGGCATGCTCGCCCGCTCCGGCCGATATTCGGCCGGCATGGCGCTGCTGCCGACGCCGGACCTGCCGCCCGAGGTCGAGGCGGTCAACACCGAGCACCGGCGCAGCGGCTGCATCGATTCCGACCGGGACATGGACTTCATGGCCGGCAGCGACCAGCGGGCCGAGCTGTGGCTGCGCGAGACCGAGCCGAAGGGCACCGACCTGTGGTACGGTTTCAGCTTCCGGATCGACGCGCCGCCGGCGCCCGAGGCCGATGCCCGGCGCCTGCTGGTCGGGCAGTGGAAGCAGGCCGGCCAGTACAGCCCGTTCCTCGGCCAGCGCTTCCGCAACCGGAAGTTCTACCTGACCGTGGAGCAGGACGGGCCGGCCAGGCTGCAGCAGTGCCGGGTGCTGGTGGCCTGGGAGGACGGCTACGACTTCTCCGACTTCCCGCCGCATCACAGCTTCCTGCATGACGGCTTCGACGCCGCCGGCGCCAGGCTGCCACCCGACTATACCACCGATTGCGCCACCGGCCTGAGCATCGACCGCAAGGCACCGCTGCCTTCGCCCTACGGCGCCTGGGTCGACATGGTGATCCACGTCAAGGTCGATGCGCAGCCGGACGACCTGATCGAGGTCTGGGCCAACGGCCGGAAGATCGTCACCGTCCGCGGCCGGCTCGGCTACCGCGACAGCGGCCGGCAGTACTTCAAGATCGGGCCGTATCGCGACCCCGCCGACACCCCGGTGGTGGCGCATCTGGACAATTTCGGCCTGGGCCACAGCTTCGAGGAGGTCGATCCCCGGCGATTCGACCAATAGGAGGCCTCCGCTTGGCTGCGTCCGGCCGGCCGCATATCCTGCCGCGGCCCGACACCCCCGGGACGATCATGCTCCCAGCCCCGTTGCGGCAGCTTCTGCTGCCGGCCGTCCTGATCCTCGCTGCCGCGCCGGCCGCCGCCGCCGACATCGGCGACGGCTTCGAATCGGGCCGCATCGACCCGCAGGTGTGGGCCCCCTGCCCGCGGGCGGAGAACCGCTTCTTCATCGAGGAGACGGTGGTGCGCTCCGGCCGCTACGCCGTCGGCATGGCCCTGCTGCCGGATGCGACCATGCCCCCCGCGATCCCGAAGGCGGAGATCGCGCGGCAGCGCAGCGGCTGCCTGGACACCGCGCCGGGTGCGGTGTTCGCGCCGGAGGACGACCAGCGCGCCGAGCTGTGGCTGCAATCGACCGAGCCGGCGGGCACCGAACGCTGGTTCGGCTTCAGCTTCCGCATCGACAGCCCGGATGCCGTGGCCGACGGCAACCGGCTGGTGGTCGGGCAATGGAAGCAGAGCGGCAGCCAGAGCCCGATCCTGGCCCAGCGCTTCAAGGGCGGCGCCTTCCACCTGACCGTGGAGCAGGCGACCGCGTCGCCCGGCCGGCAATGCCGGGTGCTGATCGCCTGGCAGGACGGCTACGACTTCTCGGATTTCTCCGCCGGCACGCGCAGCTTCCTGCATGGCGGCGGCGACGAGCTGGACGCGCCGCCGCCGGACCGCGCGGCGGACTGCAGCCGCGGCCTGACCATCGACCGCACCGCGCCGCTGCCCTCGCCCTTCGGCGCCTGGGTCGACATGGTGGTGCATCTGCGCGTCGCCGGCCGGCCCGACGACCTGATCGCGATCTGGGCCGACGGCCGGCCGATCGTCACCGTGCGCGGGCCGGTCGGCTCACCGGCAGGCCGCGACCAGTACTTCAAGTTCGGGCCGTACCGCGATCCGTCGCCGGTGCCGCTGGTGGTCCGCTTCGACGATTTCAGCCGCGGCAACAGCTTTGCCGCGGTCGATCCCCGGCGCTTCGACCGATAGCGCCGGACCCGGGTGGCAGCCTCAGGCCGCTGCCCCATGTTTGTACCGTCCCATCCCCGTGGCCGCATCGCCGGTGCGGTCCAAACCAGGAGCGTGCAATGAGCAAGCCTGAGAAAATCATCTACAAGGCCACCGCCACCTCGACCGGCGGCCGCGACGGGCGCTCGAAGTCGTCCGACGGCATCATCGACCTGGCCCTGGCGGTGCCGAAGGAGATGGGCGGCAAGGGTGGCGCCACCAATCCGGAGCAGCTGTTCGCCTCCGGCTATTCCGCCTGCTTCCTGGGCGCGATCCGGTTCGTCGCCGGCAAGGAGAAGGTGCAGATCTCGCCCGACGCCTCGGTCAAGGCCGAGGTCGGCATCGGCGAGATCCCGGGCGGCTTCGGCATCGATGTCGACCTGACGATCTCGCTGCCCGGCCTGGACAAGGCCCAGGCGCAGGCGCTGGTGGAGAAGGCGCACCACGTCTGCCCGTACTCCAACGCCACCCGCAACAATGTCGACGTCCGGCTGCACATCGCCTGACGCGCCGGCAGTCCGGATCCGGAGCGCCGCCATGACCCGGCGGCGCTCCGGCCGCGTCACGCCTGCGACACTATCCGCCCGATCTCGGCGACCACCGGGTTCCGCTGCTCGAAAGTCTGCGACGGCAGCTCGCAATAGGCGGTGACGATGATCGGGCCACAGTCGGACGGCCAGGCGACGGCGACGTCGTTGGTGCTGCCTTCGGGGTTGCCGCCGGTCCCGGTCTTGTCGCCGACCAGCCAGCCCGCCGGGAAGCCGGCCCGCAGCCGGGTGTCGCCGGTCTTGTTGGTGATCAGCCAGGCCGCCAGCTGGTGGCGCGAGGCGGGGGAGAGCGCGTCGCCGAACAGCAGCTTGCGCAGGGTCTCCAGCATCGCCGCCGGCGTCGTGGTGTCACGCGGATCGCCCGGCCCGGCATAGGCGTTCAGCGTCGGCTCGGTGCGGTCCAGCCGCGAGACCTGGTCGCCGAGCGAGCGCAGGAAGGCGGTCAGGCCGGCCGGGCCGCCGAAGCTGGTGAGCAACAGGTTGCCCGCCGTGTTGTCGCTGTAGGTGACGGCCGCGTCGCAGATCTCGGCCATCGTCACCCCGGCGCCGCCGATGCGGGGCTCCAGCACCGACTTGCCCACGAGATCCTTGCGCGAGATCACGATTCGGCGGTCGAGCCGCTCCTGCTTCCGGTCGATTCGGGCCAGGACAAAGGCCGCCGCCAGGGCCTTGAAGGTGCTGCACAGCAGGAAGAGCTCATCGGCCCGATAGCCGATGCGGGCGCCGGTCGCCAGGTTCAGCGCGGCGACGCCCAGGCGGCCGCCCTTCGCGCGTTCGAGCTCGGCCAGCCGGGCCGCGGCGTCGGACTGCGCCCGCGCCGCCGTCGGAAAAGCGGCCAGCGCGGGAACCGCGAGCAGGGAGCCGGCCAGCGCCAGCCGGCGCGATACCAAGATCGTCAATCCTGTCTCCATGAGTCGAGTGGCTGCCGGACGGCCCTTGCCCGGGACGGCACCGGGCTCGCCCGCGCCGTTCGATCCCTGAATAGGCGGACGCCATGCCCCTAGCCAAACGAGGAATACTTCGCATAGACATGAGTTAATGTTGGCCATGGGCGGGGTGGACAATGGAAGTCTCGAAGATGCCGCTCAACGCCCTGCGGGCCTTCGAGGCGTCCGCCCGGCTGGGCAGCTTCACCCGCGCTGGGCTGGAGCTGCGGGTCACCCAGACCGCCATCAGCCATCAGGTGAAGGCGCTGGAACAGACGCTGGGCGTGACCCTGTTCGAGCGCCTGCCGCGTGGCCTTGCCCTGACCGATGAAGGGCTGGCGCTGCTGCCGGTGCTGACCGACGCGTTCCGGCGCATGAGCGCGACGCTGAGCCAGTTCGAGGACGGCAATTTCCAGGAGATCCTGACCATCGGCGTGGTCGCCACCTTCGCGACCGGCTGGCTGCTGCGGCGGCTGCCGGGCTTCAAGCAGCAGAATCCTTTCGTCGATCTGCGCATCAAGACCAACAACAACACCGCCGACATGCTGCTCGACGGGCTGGACTGGTTCATCCGGTTCGGCGACGGCGCCTGGCACGGGACCGATGCGATGCGCCTGATGGACGCACCGCTGTCGCCGGTCTGCGCGCCGTCGCTCCGACCGCGCCTTCGCAGCCCGGCGGACCTGGTCAACGAGCAGCTGCTGCGATCGTACCGGGTCGACGAATGGCGCCTCTGGTTCCGGGCCGCCGGCATCGAGCCGCCGAAGCTGCGGGGCTGGATGTTCGACTCCTCGCTGACCCTGGTGGAGGCTGCGGCGCAGGGGGGCGGGGTGGCTCTCGTTCCCATCGCCATGTTTGCCCGGGAGATCGAGGCGGGGCGGATCGTCCAGCCCTTCGATGTCACGGTGTCCACCGGCAGCTATTGGCTGACGCGGCTGAAGTCGAGAAGCGAGACGGCGTCGATGCAGGCCTTCGCCCGCTGGATCACGGCGGAGATCGCCGGAGCTTAGCGCGCCCTTGACGGTGGATAATCCGGAAGTGCCGACGCCAGCATTGCAGGTATGATATTTTGCAAATATTAGCCCTTTATTTTATGAATCTGTAGAGTCTTGACCAATAAAAACGTCACCTTTATATTGAGATGATAGAATTCTGGAGTGGAGAGGGAAAATGGACCAACAAATACTCAATCAAATATGCAATCCATTCACACAAATAAAAAATGACTTGCCATTGATTATCAAACTTATATCAGATCAGTGTGAGGGCAATTTGACGCGAGAGCAGAGATTTTTTCTCCGCGCATATAGTGGATCTCCGGATTCGACGTCGATATGCCACTCCTCAGAGAATAGCCAGCATTTCTCGTGGACGGGGACCCTCACGGGCAGCCTGACCACGGTAGACCTATTTGTCCTTTCCTGATCGCCGCACGGATGTGAGTCGTCCCTTCGCGGAAGCCTGACTTGAGAAATCCCGCGCCTAGTTCAGCGTCGCCAGCAGGCGGGCGGCTGCCTGCAGATCGGCCGTTTCCGCGCCTTCGGTGAAGCGGTCGAGCACCGGCCGCAGCAGTGCCGCGGCCTCGCCGGACCGGCCCTGGCGGGCCAGCAGCGCCGCCAGATCGGTCGCAGCCCGCAGCTCCCAGGCCAACGCGCCCTGGCGGCGGCTCCAGTCCAGCGACTGCCGCAAGCACGCCTCGGCCTCCGAGGCCTGGGGCGTCGCCTGCAACAGCCGGCCTTTCACCCGCAGCAGCTCCGGCCTGTAGACGAGGTCGCCATGGGTCTCGACCCGACGGATCGCCGCGTCGACCAGGGCCAGCCCCTCGGTCGCCCGGCCGGTCGCCGTGAGACCTTCGGCCAGCGCGATCTCGAGCGCCGTGGTCAGCACCTCATAGCGCGCGCCGCGTAGCATCGCCAGGCCGGCCTGCAGCCCCTCGACTCCCGCCTCGGCATCGCCGCGACGGAGGGCCAGCGCCCCGGCAAGAGCTTGGCCCACGGCGAGATAGGGCCCGAGGGAATGGTTGCCGGCGCGGGCGGTGAACCACGCCACGTGTTGTTCCGCGCTGCGCAGGTCGCCGGTCCACAGGAACACGGTGATCGCCCAGATCATGGCGACGGACAGCGTGACCGGATGGTCCATCCGCTCGGCCTCGCGCACGGCCCGGCGCGCCTGCTCCACGGCCTGGGCCGGATGGCCCTGCAGCCACAAGGTCCGGGCCAGGATGGCGCCCGACAGGTTCTGGCCTTCGAAGCCGAGATAGATCGTGCTGGCCCGCGGCCCGCCCGGCTGGTGCCGCAGCGCCGCCTCCAGCGCCGCGCGGGCGCCGCCGAGATCGCCGGCCAGGTGCAGCGAGATGCCGAGCAGGAACTGCGCCAGCGCCGCGGCCGCCGGATCCTCGACCGCGCCGGCCAGGGCGGCGCCCCGCTTCCCCAGCTCCAGGGCGATATCGAACGCCCCGATCCGCAGATGGAACATGTGCAGCGGACCCAGCACCACCAGCTGGCCGAGCGCGTCGCCACGGGCCTCGGCGATCGCCAGGGCCCGCTCCAGCGCCGCACGCGCCGCGTCGCTGCCACCCTGCAGGAACATCAGCGCCATCCCCAGCGCCGCCTGGAGGTGCATCTCCTCGCTGCCGCCGCGGGTGGTGGCGTCGAGCGCGCCGATCGCCCGCTCCGACCAGCGCCGGCATTCGGTCAGCAGCGACATCGCCAGGAAGACCGGCGCCGCGGCCGCGGCCAGCGCGACGCCGAGCCCGGCATCGCCGCCCTGGCCGAAGCACCAGTCGAGCGCCGCCCGCACATTGTTCATGGCGGTCAGATACGGCCCCCGCTCCGCCGCGTTCGACAGGGCCGGCCAGTCGCCGCCGAGCTGCTCCAGCCAGCGCCGGTAATAGCCGGCGTGGCGCACGGCGAGGGCGGCGCGCTCGGCGTCGTCGGCGATCTGCTGGGCATAGGCGCGGGTCGTGTCCAGCAACCGGTAGCGCATCATCGCGCCGACCGGGCGGGTCGCGACCATCGACTTGGCGACCAGGCTGTCGATGGCGGCGAACAGCATGGCGTCGTCCACCGCCCCGCCGGTCACCACGCCCAGCGCGGCCTCCATCGTGAACGGCCCGACGAACACGGCGAGCCGGCGCAGCACCAGGCGCTCCGGCTCGGACAGCAGGCCGTAGCTCCAGTCCAGCGTCGCCTGCAGGGTGCGCTGCCGCGGCGGCGCGTTGCGCTGGCCCGTCCAGGACAACGGCAGGCGCTGGTCCAGCAGGGCCGCGGTCTGCCGCAGGCCATAGGCCTGGACCCGCCCGGCCGCCAGCTCGATCGCCAGCGCCACGCCGTCGAGCCGGCGGCAGATCTCTGCCACCAGGGCGGCGTCCGCGTCGCTGAGATCAAGAGGGGCGCCGGCCGCCGCGGCGCGCTCCAGGAACAGCTGGGCGGCGGGGAATGCCCCGGCCGCCGCGGCGGTCAGGCCGGGCTCGTCCGGCGGGCAGCCCAGCGGCGCCAGATGGTGGACCTGCTCGCCCTCGACCCGCAGCGCCTCGCGGCTGGTGGCCAGGATATGGGCCTCGGGCGCGGCCCGGAAGATCTCGGCGGCGAGGCCGGCCGCGCCGTCGATGACATGCTCGCAGCTGTCGAGCACCAGCAGGAAGCGCCGGCCGCGCAGATGGGCGATCAGGCCGGGGACCGGGTCCTCCGACCGGATCGGCAGGCCCAGCATCGACGCCACCGCGACCGGCACCAGCCGCGGGTCGGTCACCAGGCCGAAATCGACGAACAGGGCGGCGCCGGCGAAGCCTTCCAGCAGCTCGTGCGCGACGGCGGCCGCCACCGTGGTCTTGCCGACCCCGCCGGGACCGACGATGGTGACGAAGCGGGCCGTGGCCAGCTGGCCCGCCAGCGCCCGCACGCTGTCCTCCCGCCCCACCATCCGCGCCAGCCGCGCCGGCAGGAAGGTGGCGCCGGTGAAGCTGGCCGTCGCCGCCCCGTCCACCGTGCCGGACGACCGCAGCACCGGCGCGACGAAGCAGTATCCCCGGCCCGGCAGGGTCGCGATGTAGCGCGCGCCGTCCTGGCCGTCGCCGAGCGCCTTGCGCAGCGCGACGATGTGGAAGCGCAGGCTGCCCTCCTCGACCGTCACGTCGGGCCAAACCTCGGCCATCAGCTCGCGCTTGCCGACCGGCTCGTTCGGGCGGGAGACCAGGGCGACCAGGATGTCCAGCGCCCGTGCGCCCAGCTCGACCGGAACGCCGTCCCGGGTCAGCAGCCGCTCGCCCGCGGCCAGGCGGAAGGGACCGAAGGAGAAGACGTCCGGCCCCATCATCATTCGCCATTCTCCGCCACGGTTCGAGTCGGCCGCATCCTAAGGGAAGGACTGGCGCGGCACCACCAAGGCCCCGCCGGGCGCAGAATCCAGCAATCGGCGGCAAACCCGGCGGTCCCGTGAAAGCACGGGCGTGGACCCGGCGCTAGGGTCCCGCCCAGACCGGCCTCGTCACGGCCCGTCCGTCTCGCAGCAGAGGAACGATCATGTCCGACGCAGTGCCGCCCGCCACCCGGCGCGGCTTCCTGGCGACGTCCGCGACCGCGATTGCGGCCGTCACGGCCGCCGGCGCGCTGAGCTTCCTGCCCACCCGGCTGGCCGCGGCCGCCACCCAGGGCA
This sequence comes from Inquilinus sp. OTU3971, assembly GCF_038440215.1. Lineage (NCBI taxonomy): Bacteria > Pseudomonadati > Pseudomonadota > Alphaproteobacteria > Rhodospirillales > Rhodospirillaceae > Inquilinus > Inquilinus sp. OTU3971. The sequence goes on from NZ_JASATH010000075.1 coordinate 9,945, forward strand.
GCGCGATCCGCCCGTTCCGCGTCGAGGTGCCGGAGGCCGACCTCGTCGACCTGCGCCGGCGCATCGCGGCGACGCGCTGGCCCGGCAAGGAGACCGTCGCCGACCAGTCCCAGGGCGTGCAGCTGGCGCGGCTGCAGGCGCTGGTGCGCTACTGGGGCACGGATTACGACTGGCGCAAGGTGGAGGCGAAGCTGAACGCCCTGCCGCTGTTCGTGACCGAGATCGACGGGCTCGACATCCAGTTCATCCATGTCCGCTCGAAGCACGAGAACGCCCTGCCGCTGATCATGACCCATGGCTGGCCGGGGTCGATCCTGGAGCTGGTGAAGGCCATCGGCCCGCTGACCGACCCCACTGCGCATGGCGGCAAGGCGGAGGACGCATTCCACCTGGTCGTACCGTCGCTGCCCGGCTTCGGCTTCTCCGGCAAGCCGACCGCCACCGGCTGGGGCTCGGACCACATCGCGCGCGCCTGGGGCGAGCTGATGGCGCGGCTGGGGTACAAGCGCTTCGTGTCCCAGGGCGGCGATTGCGGATCGGTGATCTCGCACCGGATGGCGATGCAGACCGTGCCGGGGCTGATCGGCATCCATGTCAACATGCCCGCGACCGTGCCGGCCGAGCTGCAGCCGCTGCTGGCGCAGGGCCTGCCCGCCCCGGCCGGACTGCCGGCCCCGGAGAAGGCGGCCTACGACCAGCTGAGCGACTTCTACCAGAACAACACCGGCTACTCGGCCATGATGGTGACCCGGCCGCAGACGGTGGGCTACGCCCTGGCGGATTCGCCGGTCGGCCAGGCCGCCTGGATGTACGACAAGATCGCGCAATGGACCTATAGCGGCGGCGATCCGGAGAAGTCGCTGACCCGGGACGAGATCCTGGACGACATCTCGCTCTACTGGCTCACCGACAGCGCCACTTCCGCGGCGCAGATCTACTGGGAAGACCATTCCAACAACTTCAACGCGGTGGACATCTCGCTGCCCGCGGCGGTGACGATCTTCCCCGGCGAGATCTATCGCGCGCCGCGCAGCTGGGTCGAGCGCGCCTACCACACGCTCATTTACGTCAACGAGGTCGACAAGGGCGGCCATTTCGCCGCCTGGGAGGAGCCCGAGCTGTTCGCCACCGAGGTCCGCGCCGGCTTCCGCCCGCTGCGCTGACGGCATCGCACGACAGCCGCTAACGCCGGCTCACAAGCCCTAACGAGCGCCCTCCCGGGCCGCCGCCTAGATATCGGGCATCGACGACGGCCTGGAGGACGCAAGGATGGAGAAGGACGGGACAAGCCCCTTGCCCGCCGACGCGCCCTGCGATCCGGCCGAGGCGGCCGAGGCGCTGATCGAGGACGTCCGCTGCGGGCTGGCCAGCGACCCTGCGGCCGCGCGCGCCGCCGCGGTGCGGCTGGTGACGCTGCTGACGCTGTCGGGCGCGGCGGAGGGCAGCCGCGGCGGGCTGGCTTCGTGGCAGAAGCGCCGGGTCGACCGCTATCTGAGGCGGTCCCTGCATCGGCCGCTGCGGCTGGAGGAGCTGGCGGAACAGGCGGCGCTGAGCGTCAGCCACTTCGCCCGCGCCTTCAAGGACAGCTTCGGCACCACCCCGCATGGCTACATCATCCGGCTGCGGCTGGAACGGGCCCAACGGCTGATGCTGGCCACAAGCGACCCGTTGAGCCAGATCGCGCTGGCCTGCGGCCTGACCAACCAGGCGCATCTGTCGAAGCTGTTCCGCCGCTGGCTCGGCGAGACGCCGAGTGCCTGGCGCCGGCGCAACCTGACGCGGGCCGTCACGCCCCCACCCACATCGGCAAGGACCCCGTCATGACCAAGATCGACAAGGTGCTGTACACCGGCAGGACCCACACCACCGGCGGCCGCGACGGCCTGGCCCGCAGCTCCGACGGCCGGCTGGACATCAAGCTGTCACCCGCCGGCGGCCCGGGCACCGGCACCAATCCTGAGCAGCTGTTCGCCGCCGGCTGGTCGGCCTGCTTCATCGGCGCGATGGGCCGCGCCGCGACCGAGATGAAGGTCACCCTGCCGGCCGACCGCGCCGTCGACGCCGAGGTCGACCTGGGCACCACCGACGGCGCCTTCTTCCTGCAGGCCCGCCTGACCATCAGCCTGCCCGGCCTGGACCGCGAAGTCGCCCGGAAGGTGGTCGAGGCCGCGCATCAGCTCTGCCCGTATTCCAAGGCCACCCGCGGCAACATCGACGTCACCCTGACCGTGGTCTGAGCCACCCCTGCCGATCCCCGAAGGAACCCTCCCATGCCCGAAGACATCGATCTCCCGCGCCGTCGCCTGTTCGGCACCGCGCTGATGACCCTGGCCGCCGCCCCGTTCGTCTCGATCGGCCCGGCCGCCGCTCAGCCCATGGCCACGGCCCCCGCCAAGTCCGGCGCCACCTTCGGCCCGTTGAAGCAGATCGACGCCGGCCACCTCACCATCGGCTACGCCGAGGCCGGTCCGGCCGACGGGCCCGTGGTGCTGCTGCTGCACGGCTGGCCCTACGACATCTACGCCTTCGTCGACGTCGCCCCGGTGCTGGCGGCAGCCGGCTACCGGGTGATCATCCCCTACCTGCGCGGCTACGGCACCACCCGGATCCGGTCGGAGGCGACGCTCCGCAACGGCGAGCCGGCGGCCCTGGCCGTCGACGCCATCGCCCTGATGGACGCGCTGAAGATCCCGAAGGCGATCCTGGCCGGCTTCGACTGGGGCGCCCGCACCGCCTGCATCGTCGCGGCGCTGTGGCCGGAGCGCTGCCGGGCGCTGGTCTCGGTCAGCGGCTACCTGATCAGCAGCGCCGCCGCCGGCAGGAAGCCGCTGCCGCCGAAGGCCGAGTTGCAGTGGTGGTACCAGTTCTACTTCGCCACCGAGCGCGGCCGCGAGGGCTACAGCCAGAACCGGAACGACTTCAACAAGCTGATCTGGCAGCTCGCCTCGCCGCAATGGCAGTTCGACGACGCCACCTTCGACCGCAGCGCCACGGCCTTCGACAACCCGGACCATGTCGACATCGTGATCCACAACTACCGCTGGCGCATGGGCCTGGCCGAGGGCGAGACGCGCTACGACCAGCTGGAAGAGAGGCTGGCTCAGAGCCCGGTGATCACGGTTCCGACCATCACGATGGAGGGCGACGCCAACGGCGCGCCGCACCCGGAGCCCGCGGCCTATCGCGGCAAGTTCTCGGGCAAGTACGAGCACCGCACGATCACCGGCGGCATCGGCCACAACCTGCCGCAGGAGGCCCCGCAGGCCTTTGCCCAGGCGGTGCTCGACGTCGCCAGGCTCTAGGGAGGCCCTCGATGAGCCTTTCGTTCTTCCGCCGCTTCGCCGCCGGCGCCATGCTCGGCGCCGCGGGCAGCTTCGCCGCCACCTGCGGCGCGCTGGGCGAGACGTTCCGCTACGCCCCGGCGCCGGTGGCCCGGCTCTGGATCCGGCCGAAGGTGACGCCGTATGGCGATACCCCGCTGCCGGAGACGCCGAGGTCCGGCGTCCCGCCGAGCCGGCCTCCCCGGTGATCGACCGCGGGGCCGGCCGGCCCTAGTCGAGATAGCCCTTGTTCTTGAGCCAGGCCGTGAGCCCCTCCTGGCTGTTCGGCTTCACATGCCAGGCGAAACCGTTCTCGTGCATCAGCGTCTCCTGCTCCGGGTCGTACCAGAGCGGATCCTGGCTCGGCACCGAGCCGAGGCCGACCGGACCAGTGACCTTCTTCGGCGGCGCCCACCAGCGGTCGCCCTCCCAGTGCATGTTGGTCGCCGAATCCTCGTAGCGTTTCGTCTCGCTGTTGTAGCGGACGCCCGGATACTGCGAGAGATCGGCCTTGGTCGGGTCCGGCGGCAGCTGGAGATACTTCAGATCGTCCTGGGTCTCCGGCAGCTTGCCGTCCTTGGCCGTCATGTCCTTGACCGTCTTGGCCACCTCTTCCGCCTGCTCCGGCGTCCAGCTGTTGAAGATCCGGCCGAGGCGCGCCCGGGTGTAGTCGAGGTCGCTGTAGGCGCCGGTCAGCTCGTTGCCGGCGCTGCGGGTCCGTTCGTCGCCGCCCATCAGGTGCTCGTCGCCCGGGAAGACCGTCTGCAGGATGCCCAGCAGGCCTTCGTCCAGCAGGTCGTTGTGGTCCGCCAGCACCTCCGCCACCTTCCGGTCCTTGACGCCGTACAGCACCTGGATGGCGTCGGCATCCGCCTTGTCGTATGTATGCGCGGCGTCGTAGGCGCCCTTGCCCTGGACGATGCCGGCGCCCGCCACCTGGAGCACCGCCGCCACCCCGCTCACCTTCAGCGGACCGAGGGCGGTGATCAGCCGGCCAAGGGCCGTTTCCGCGATCGCCCCGCTCGACAGGGTCGCTCTGGCGGAGGCGGCGAAGATCGCGTCGCTGACCGTGGCGGTGGCGTAGCCGGCCGTCTTCACGAAATCCTGCTTCGTGCCGGCCACGCCGAAGCCGTTCATGATCGCATTGCTCAGGTCGGCCCCGACATAGAGCACGTCGACCCCGCCGCCCCGCAGGGCCTGCAGCCCGCCCAGGGTCTTGCCCCAGGCCGCCTTCTGCATCGGCCCCAGATTGCTGTTGGCGACCCGCGTCTGCGCACCGGCGATGCGGGATTCCAGGCTGGTCGGCGCGCTCGGATCCTTGCCGGTCAGGATCTCCCTGGCATTCGGCAGCATCGCCGTCTGGGCGGCGTTGAGCATCATCATCGTGTGCGGCACGTAATAGACGAGATCGGCCGGCGAGCTGTCGAGCGCGTCGAGGTTGCGGCCGAACAGGATCGCGCTGCCGCCGCCGGAGATGCGCGTGATCGCATTGGTGCCGACGTTCAGCCGTTCGGCGCTCGCCATCTGCCGCCTCTCGGTCTCGGTCGGCTGCGCCCGCCCGGCGATGATGTCCTCCAGCCTTCCCTGCCCCATGCTTGCCTTCAGCCCGTCGAAGAACTTGGCAAAGTCGTCATTGGGATTCGGCCTGGTGCCGTTGACGTATCTTTGCAGGGCGTCGATCTCGGCCCGACTTGCCACGGCGTCGCCGCGGAGAATCGCCTGGTAGCGGTTCTCCGCCATGGCCTGGTTGATGTCCTTGACGCCGCCCTTCATGGTCTCGACCACCGCGAAGGTGGCCAGCGCGCGGGTCGACCGCTCGACCCAGATGGTGCCCGTGGCCGCCGGATCCGTGGTCGAGGCGTTGGCGTAGGGATCGGTCTTGGTCTTCGGCAGCTCCGGCAGGCCGTCCATCGCCTCCTGGATCGACTTCGACTTGGTCATCATGATCCCGGTGCCCATGAGCATCGGCATCGGCGCATCGCTGTCGAAACCGTCGACCTGCTCGAGCTCGCCCTTGTACAGGCCGAGCGCGAGCTGGATGCTTTCCTGCCGCTCCCATTGCGGCAGCTTCTTCTCACCCTCCTTCGTCAGGTCCTGCGCCTTCTGCGCGTTCCCCGGCAGCCTGTCGATTGCCTCCATGTCCCGCGCCAGCTGGTCCGCCGCGGGGATCGGGTCGTCGGGTTTCACCCCGCCCCAGCCGCTGAGCCCGTGATAGAGCTCGTTGTAGAGCTGGTTGATCTTATCGTCCTGGCCGGTCGCGGCGGCGTCGAAATTCTCGATGCTGCGCCGCACCGCCCATTGGGCGTTCGAGTTCTGCGACAGGTAGTCGTTCCACCCGAGCTCGCCGTCCTTCTCGAGCTCCGCCTGCTTGTCGGTGCCGAGCGTCGCCGTGCGGGCGGCGATGGCGGTCAGCAGCGATGTCCCCGACCCCTCCGCGTCCTCGCGGCTCATCAGGCTGAAGAACTGCTGCTCGTGCAGCAGGTTGAGGTGGTCCATGGGCAGATCGCCGTTCATCTTGTCGACGATCCGGGCGGCCACATGGTCGACGAAGGCCTTGCCCGCGCCGGCCTTGGCCCCGTCGTTGTAGAGGATGGTCTGGGACGCCGCGCCGAGGTCGAGCAGGGCCTGCATCTGCCCCTTCCGGTCGTCGCCGGTGGACTGCGAGCCGGCGATCGCGTCGATCGACTGGTCGACCATCGTCTGGACGCGCGGGTCGGACGCCAGCAGGGAACCGCTGCCCGGCAGGGTGTCCTGGGTGTCCGTCGTCTCGCGCAGCTTGGCCAGGAAGGCCTTGGCGCCGTCAGTGCCGCCCTTGCCCCAGGCAGCCTGGAGCTCCCGCACCGGACGCTCGACCCGGAGCTCCTGGATCGCCTGCTTCGTCCCTTCGGTGACGGCGGCGAGATACTGCTTCTCGTCCCCGCCGATATAGGCCTGGTAGATGCCGGCCCGCTTGGTCAGGGCAGTGATCTTCGCCGCGTCCGGCCCGTCCGTGCCGTCGGCAAGGGCGACCAGCTGCCGCTTGGTCTCGGCGGTGACCGCGGCATAGTCGCCGCGATCGCCCGCTTCGGCGATCCTGCCGAGCTGGTCGGTGGTCCGCCCGTCGGCCTTCCATGACCGTTCCTTGATCTCGCGGACCTGGTTGAGCGCGTCGAGGAAAACCGGGTCGTTCGGCGCGCGCTCGGCGATCGGGGCGACCAGCGGGCTGAACTCGCCGCTGTCGAGCTTGCCGTTGCCGTTGGCATCGCGGCCGAAGCTGGGCGCGCCCTGACCCAGCGAGGCCTGGTCGACCTCCTGCGCGATCGCGACGACGAGGTCGTCCTTCGCTGTGTTCCGATCCCCCTCGCTCGCCTTCGGATCGCTCGCGGCGGCGAGAGCCTTGCGCTGGCTGTCCAGCAGCCCGAGCCGGTCGGAATCGAGGACATAGACCTTGTCGCAGGCTTCGAGCCCCTGGTCGATGTCGGCGGGCGCGCCGGGCCGGTTGCCGAAGGCCTTCGGGTCGAGCTGCGGCGTGGCCGCCAGCTGGGCATGCAGCGCCTTGTTGTCGTTCGGGTCGACGCCTGCCTTCGCATAGATCCGGAACGGCCACAGCCCGGGCTCGACCTTGTGCTCGGAGATCCCGGCCGGATCCTGGTTCCAGCGATAGACCGGCGGTGCCTCCGGCTGCTGCGCGGGAGGTGTGGCGGGCTTCTCGTCCTTGGCGCGCTGCACGGACAGATTGAACTGATCCGTATTCGGAGACCGCTGGGTGACGACCGGGCTGCGCTGCTGTCCGACTCGGGACACGGCATCCTTGAAGCTCAGGCTCATGATCGCCTTCCCCTCGTCTGTGACTCATTTTTGAAATTGTTATGACACAGAGGGTACGGATGGGATTCTCATCCCGTCAACCGGAACCTAATCGACGGGGATCACCCGGCCAGCATCACCCGGTCGCTCTCGCGCGGCACCAGCTCCAGCGGCCACAGGTCCTGCACCAGCCCGAGCCCGCCATAGGCTTCGGCGTGACCGGGCATGGTCGCCAGCAGCGCCTCCGCCAGCTTCACGCCGAGATCGTGCAGCGACAGGCGGAAGCAGGTCAGGGCCGGCGACAGGAAGCGGCCGAAGGGGCTATCGATCATCCCGCCGATCACCGCGATCTCCCGGCCCGGGCGCAGCCCGGCTTCGTTCAGCCGGCGATAGGCCCCGACCACCATGCGCTCATTGACCACGAACAGCGCGGTGGGCGGCGGCCCGCGGCGCAACAGCGCGTCGACCAGGCGATAGCCGCCGGCCTCGGTCATCTCCTCCCCCTGCACCAGCGCCTCGTCGAAGCCGATGCCGTGCTGCGCCAGGGCTTGGGCGTAGCCGTCCAGCAGCACATGGCCCTGCATCAGGTCGTGCCCGGCATTGCCCAGGGCGATGCGGCGGTGGCCGAATCCGGCCAGCCGCCCGACCGCGGTCCAGGCCGCCTGCTGGAAATCGAGATCGAGCCACGGGTGCTCGCCGCCTGACAGGCTGCGGCCCAGCGCCGCGAAGGGGAAGCGGCGCTGGGCCAGGAAGTCGAGCCGCGGGTCGATCCGCCGGGTCCAGGGCAGCAGGATGCCGTCGGCCAGGCGCCGCTCCACCACCCGGCGCAGCTGCGCCTCGTGATCGCCGTCCGGCGTGTTCAAGAGCACGACCAGGTCGAGCCCGTGCCGGGCCAGCACCTCCTGCACCCCGTCGAACAGGCCGATGAAGAACGGCTCGCCATAGGGCTCCGGCCCGCTATAGGCCTGCAGCATGAAGGCGATCGCCCGGGTCGATCCCTGGCGCAGGCTGCGGCCGGACTGGTTCGGCGAATAGCCGAGTTCCGCCGCCGCCTCCAGCACCCGCCGCCGGGTCTCCGGATTGACGTCGCCGCGGCCGTTGAGCGCGCGGGAGACCGTCCCGATCGAGATGTTCAGATGCTTCGCGAGCTCGCGGATCCCCAAGGACGTCTCTCCCCTCCAGCACCTCCAGAGTGCAACCGAACCCATGCGCGGCGCCATAAGCGGATTGACAGGCCGGCACGTCCGATATCAGTATCGTAAACGTTTACGGCGACACAATCGAACAATCCGCCGAGCCGAGGGAGCGAGATCGAAGTGCGAGCCGTCCTTGCCGGATGCGGTGCCATGAGCCGGGCCTGGCTCGAAGCCGCCCGCCAGATCGAGGGGCTGGAGGTGGTCGGCCTGGCCGACCTCGACCCCGGGCGGGCCCGCGGCCGCGCCGAGGAGTTCGGTCTGGCCGATGCCGAGATCGGCTCCGATGTGCCGGCCCTGCTGGACCGGCTGAAACCCGACATCCTGTTCGACGTGGTCGTGCCGGCCGCTCGCCGCGACGTGGTGCTGGCGGCCTTCGCCCGCGGCTGCCACGTGCTGAGCGAAAAGCCGATGGCCGACAGCCTGGAGGCCGCACGGGAGCTGGTGGCCGCGGCGAGGACGGCCGGGCGGCTGCACGCCATCGTGCAGAACCGGCGCTACATCCCCGGCATCCGGCGCCTGCGCCGGGCGGTCGAGAGCGGCCTGATCGGCGAGCTGACCGGCGTGCATTGCGACTTCTTCATCGGGCCGCATTTCGGCGGGTTCCGGGAGGAGATGGAGCACGTGCTGCTGCTGGACATGGCGATCCACACCTTCGACGCCGCCCGCCACGTCGCCGGCCGCCGGCCGCTGGCCGTCTACTGCCACGAGAGCAACCCGGCCGGATCCTGGTACGCCCACGGCGCCTGCGCCAACGCCATCTTCGAGCTGGAGGGCGGCGCCGTCCTGACCTATCGCGGCAGCTGGTGCGCCGAAGGCCTGCGCACCAGCTGGGAGAGCGCCTGGCGCCTGACCGGCACCAGGGGCAGCCTGACCTGGGACGGGGCCGAGGAGTTCCGCGCCGAGGTCGCGACCGACCGGCGCGAGGGGCTGTTCTTCGAGCCCGAAGCGGTCGCGATGCCACCCCTGGACCCGGCCGACCAGGTCGACGGCCATCTCGGCGTCATGCGCGACTTCGTCGACGCCATCCGCACCGGCGCCGAGCCGGAGACCGTCAGCCACCAGAACTTCCACAGCCTCGCCATGGTCTTCGCCGCGATCGAGAGCGCGCGCCAGGGCCGCCGCGTGGCCATCCAGACGATCGAGGGATCATGACCAGTGCACGGCCCGATCGGGCGAACCATCAGGACATCCGCATCGGCACGATGGTGAAGGCCAATGGCGACGACCCGGCCGGCTATGTCCGCCAGATCGTCGCCCATGGCTTCGAGAGCATCGAGCCATTCTTCTGGCAGACGTTGGGCGGCAAGGACATCCCCCGCCTGGCCGGCCAGATCCGCGAGGCGATCGGCGACAGCGGCGTCACCATCGGCGCACTCGGCATCTTCGGCAACCCGCTGGAGGACCAGGCGCAGGACCGCGAGACCCTGGCCGGGTGGGAGGCGCTGATCGACAACGCCCATCTGTTCGGCACCGACATCGTCGCCGGCTTCACCGGCCGGGTGCGCGGCCGGCCGCTGGAGGAGAGCCTGCCCCGCTTCAAGGAGGTGTTCGGCCGGCTGGCGAAGCGCGCCGCCGACAAGGGCGTGCGCCTGGCCTTCGAGAACTGCCCGATGGAGGGCAGCTGGAAGTCCGGCGACTGGAACATCGCCCACAACCCGGCCGCCTGGGAGCTGATGTTCGACGCCCTGCCGGACGACAATCTCGGCCTGGAATGGGAGCCGTGCCACCAGCTGTACTACCTGATCGACCCGGTGCCGCAGATCCGCCGCTGGGCGCCGAAGATCTTCCACGTCCACGGCAAGGACGCGACGGTGCGCTGGGACGTGGTCAAGGAGCATGGCGTGCACGGCCGCGTGCCCTTCGCCTTCCACCGCACCCCCGGCTTCGGCGACACCGACTGGACCCGGGTGATCACCGAGCTGCGGCTGGGCGGCTTCCGGGGCGCGATCGACATCGAGGGCTGGCACGACCCGGTCTATCGCGACGACCTCGAGATGACCGGCCAGGTCGAGGGCCTGCGCTACCTGCAGCGCTGCCGCGGCGGGGAGTTCATCGCCAATCCGCAATAACAACACAGTGGAGGAAGCTCATGTCCAGGACCCTGCGATTGCTGTTGGGAACCGCCGCCCTTCTCGCCTCCGCCACCCTCGCCCGGGCCGAGCCGGTGACGCTGGAGGTCTGGACCCATGACGACGAGGGTGAGTTCACCTATGTGCTGGCCAAGGAGTTCGCGGCCCAGCACCCCGACATCACGGTCAACATCAAGCACGTCAACTTCGCCGACGTGGTGAACGACTCGATGCGGGCCTACGCCGCCGGTTCGGCCCCCGACGTGATCGGCATCGACAACCCGGAGACCGCGATGTTCGCGGCGCGCGGGGTGCTGCTGGACCTGTCGTCCTATGTCGAGCAGTCGCAGGCGATCAAGGCCGACGCCTTCTATCCCGGCCCGCGCAACTCCTCGACCTGGGACGGCAAGCTCTACGCCATCCCGCGCGCCTCCAACACCCTCGCCCTCTACTACAACGCCGACATGTTCAAGGCGGCCGGCCTCGATCCCGACAAGCCGCCGCAGACCTGGGACGAGCTGCACCAGGCGGCGAAGAAGCTCACCGACCCGGCCAAGAACGTCTACGGCCTCGCCTTTTCCGCCATCGGCACGGAGGAGGGCACCTTCCAGTTCCTGCCCTTCATCCAGAGCGCCGGCGCCGACTATGACAGCGTCGGGTCGGACGGCGCGGTGCGGGCGCTGGAGTTCTGGCAGACGCTGCTCGACGAGAAGCTGGCCTCGCCCGACACGCTGATCCGCGGCCAGCATGATTCGGCCGGCACCTTCAACACCGGCAGCGCCGCGATGGTCATCTCCGGCCCATGGGAGCTGCCGGACATGGCGAAGCAGGCCAAGTTCGACTATCGCGTCGCCCTGTTCCCGGTCGAGAAACAAGGCAGCCCGCGCGCCTCGGCCCTCGGCGACTTCAACAACGTGATCTTCAAGACCTCCAAGCACCCGAAGGAGGCGTTCATGCTGCTGGAATACATCTATTCGCAGAACCACCGGATCTGGAACGAGTTCGGCCTGCTGCCGCCGGTCCAGGACGCCAAGGCCGACTCGCCGCAATGGCCGAAGGCCTATGCCGTGTTCACCGAGCAGATGCAGTACGCCCGGCCACGCGGCCCGAACCCGGAGTGGCCGAAGATCTCGAAGGCGATCCAGACCGCGATCCAGTCGGCCCTGACGCACCAGAGCGACGCGAAGACGGCGCTCGCGACCGCCCAGGCCACGATCGACCGCGTGCTGAAGAAGTGAGGCGGGGCACCGCCATCGCCGCAACAACGAGTCCCCCCTCCCCCCGCGGGAGGGGGGCAGGGGGAGGGGGTTGTCGATGACGAGCACCCGAACCAGCCAATCCATGACCGATCGATCGGTCAATTTCCAACCGGCGGCCCCGGCGGCGCGAGCCCTCTCGCGCCTCCCCCTGCTGCGCACCCTGCGGGACGGCAGCGGCTTCGACGTGGCGCTGGTGCTGTGTGCGGTCGGCTACCTGCTGGTCTTCGCCGCCTTCCCGCTGGCCTACACGCTGGTGATGTCGCTGCAGCAGGTCGACATGTTCTCGCTGGCCTCCTTCGACCGGCCCTTCGCCGGGCTCGACAACTACCGCGACGTGTTCTCGCGGCCGGAGGCGCTGCAGATCCTGAAGAACACGGTGATCTTCGTGGTGCTGTCGATCACCTTCCAGCTCAGCATCGGCTTCGGCCTGGCGCTGTTCTTCCAGCAGCCTTTCCCGGGCGCGACCTATATCCGCGGCGTGTTCCTGGCCGGCTGGATCATGCCGGCCCTGGTGGTCGGCGCGATCTGGAAATGGATCCTCGCCGGCGATTTCGGCGTGCTGAACTACGCCCTGACCAGCCTGCACCTCACCGATGGCAAGATCTTCTGGCTGTCCGACCCGGACATGGCCCTGTTCGCCGTGATCATCGCCAACATCTGGCTGGGCATCCCGTTCAACATGATCCTGCTGTCGGTCGGCCTGGCGGCGATCCCGCGCGACCTCTACGAAGCGGCAGAGATCGACGGCGCCCGCGCCTTCCGGCGCTTCCGGCACATCACCCTGCCGCTGATGCGCTCGACGCTGGGCGCCGTGGTCTCGCTGGGCATCATCTTCACGCTGCAGCAGTTCGACCTGATCGCGGCCCTGACCAAGGGCGGCCCGGCCAACGCGTCGAACGTCGCCCAGTACTGGTCGTGGCAGATGTCGTTCGAGACCTACGAGATCTCAGCCGGCAGCGTCGTCGCCGTGCTGATGATCGCCCTCGTGATCCTAGTCGCGGCGCTCTATGTCCGCTCGACCGAGCGGGAGCACGCGGCATGAAACCGGCAAAGCCCTTCATCCTGCTGGGCTTCGCCCTGGCCTTCGCCGCGATCTACCTGTTCCCGCTGTACTGGATGTATGTCACGGCGCTGAAGTCCAGCAGCGAGATCTTCGCCTTCCCGCCGAGCTTCTGGCCGACCGACCCGCAATGGCAGTTCGGCCGGATCTTCGCCGAGCACGCGATGGACCGCTACCTGTGGAACTCGCTGCTGATCGCGGTCGGCACAACGGCGCTGGCGACGCTGATCGGCACCGGCGCCGCCTATGCCCTGTCGCGCCACCGCAACGCCTGGACCGCGGTGGCGCTGTTCCTGGTGCTGATGCTGCAGGTGCTGCCGCCGTCGCTGATGGTGACGCCGATCTTCGTCGCCTTCAGCCAGATCGGCCTCTTGGAGACGCCCCGTGCCGCGGTGGTGCTGGCGCAGACGGCCAAGGTGCTGCCGCTCTACATCGTGCTGTGCCGGTCGACCTTCCTGCAGGTGCCGCGCGAACTGGAGGATGCGGCGCGGGTGGACGGCGCCTCGCGCATCGGTGCCTTCCTGCGCATCATGATTCCCCTCGCCCGCAACGGAATCCTGGTGGTGTCGGTGCTGATCTTCCTGCAGTCCTTCGGCGAGTATGTCTATTCGCGCTCGCTGATCGCGGCGGAGACCCTGCAGACCGCGACGGTCGGCCTGTCCTCCTTCATGGGCCCGAACACCAATGACTGGGGCGGGATCATGACCTACGCCGCGATCTACGTGACCCCGATCCTGATCGTCTTCGCCCTGCTGCAGCGCCGGATCGTCAGCGGGCTGACGGCCGGGGCGCTGAAGTAGGGTCAGTAACCGCCGCCCTTGGTTCCCTTCCCCGCGCCCTCGCGATAGGCCTTCCAGGCGGCCACCGAGTCCGACGCGGCCTGGCGCAGATAGGGCACGTCGCCGCCGCCGGTGACCATGCGGTAGTCGCGGTCGAACAGCTCGGCCCAGGTGGAGGCGGAACTGGGCACGGTGCCGAGCGGCGTGCCGGTCGGCCGCACCGCGTCCTCGATCTGCCTGACCAGGTCTTGCACCCGCGGGTCGTGCAGCTGCTCCAGCAGGCCGATCGACCCGCCGAGGTCGTTGACGCCGATGAACACCATGTCGATGCCGTCGACCCCGGCGATCGCCGCGGCCTCGGGCACCGCGTCCTTGGATTCGATCTGGGCCAGCAGCAGCAGGTTGTCGTTGGCCTTGCGCATGTAGTCCGGCTCGAAGCCATAGGTCGAGGCGCGCACGGCGCCGGCGGCGTAGCCGCGCCGGCCGGCCGGCGGGTACCGGCAGGCGCGGACCAGCGCCTCGGCCTCGGCCGCGCTCTCGATCATCGGCACCATCAGGCTGTCGGCGCCGGCGTCCAGCACGCGCTTCAGCCAGACCGGATCATGCGCCGGCACCCGCACCACCGCCGGCGTGTCCGACGCCTGCACCGCGCGCAGCAGGCCGATGGTGTCGTCGATGCCGCCGGGCCCGTGCTCGGTGTCCAGGATGACGAAGTCGTAGCCGGCATGGGCCATGATCTCCGCCACCGTGGGCGAGCCGCTGCCGACCCAGGCGCCGAACAGCTTGTCGCCGCGGCGCAGCCGTTCCTTCAACCGGTTGGGGCGAAACATTCTTGGTTCCCTCCTTGCGTTGGCCGGAGTGTAGGACCGCCGCGTCATGTCGGACAATAACCGCCGCGCATGCCGCATGTGTGCGGCGGGTTTCGGAATCCGGCGGCGATCCCTATATTCTGCCCGCCATGAATTCACTCGGTTTCGACAAGCCCCCGGCCGCGACGCGCGTCGTGGTCGCCATGTCCGGCGGCGTGGACAGCTCCGTCGTCGCGGCCCAGCTTGCCGAGCAGGGCTACGACGTGGTCGGCATCACGCTGCAGCTGTACGACCACGGCATCGCCATCCAGAAGAAGGGCGCCTGCTGCGCCGGGGCCGACATCTACGACGCCCGCACCGTGGCCGACCGCATCGGCTTCCCGCACTATGTGCTGGATTACGAGAGCCGCTTCGGCCAGGCGGTGATGGACGATTTCGCCGACAGCTACTTGCGCGGCGAGACGCCGATCCCCTGCATCCGCTGCAACCAGCGGGTCAAGTTCCGCGACCTGATGGAGACCGCGCGAGATCTCGGCGCCGACTGCCTGGCCACCGGCCACTATGTCCGCCGGGTCGAGGGACCACAGGGTCCGGAGCTGCACCGCGCCGTCGATTCCGGCAAGGACCAGAGCTACTTCCTGTTCGCCACCACGGCCGAGCAGCTGGACTTCCTGCGCTTCCCGCTGGGCGGCAGCAGCAAGGCCGAGACCCGGGCCGAGGCGGTGCGGCTGGGCCTGGTGGTCGCCGACAAGCCGGACAGCCAGGACATCTGCTTCGTGCCCGAGGGCCGCTATGGCGAGGTGGTGGCGCGGCTGCGCCCCGGCGCGGTCGGCCCCGGCGAGATCGTGCATCTCGACGGCACCGTGCTGGGCCGGCACCAGGGCATCGTCCACTACACCATCGGCCAGCGGAAGGGCCTCGGCATCGGCGGCCGCAAGTCGAATGACGAGCCGCTCTACGTCGTCCGGCTCGACCCCGAGACGAAGCGCGTGATCGTCGGCCCGTGGTCGGCGCTGGCCCGGCACAGCGTCGCCCTGACCGAGCTGAACTGGCTGGATCAGGCGCCGGGCCCGGAGGGCCGGGTGGTCGAGGCCAAGCTGCGCTCCGCCCAGGCGCCGGTGCCGGCGACGGTGCGGCTGACCGGCCCGGATGCGGCGGTGCTGGAGCTGCATGCGCCGCAGCACGGGGTGGCGCCGGGACAGGCCGCCGTGCTTTATGACGGCGATCGCGTGCTCGGCGGCGGCTTCATCGCCCGGGCCGAGCGCGCCGCCGCCTGACCTCACCGATTCGCGGACAGAAAGGACACTTTGCCCATGTCGCTCGACGCCCTCGCCGAAGCCGTGCGCGGCCGCGCTGCCGGTGGCCCCGCGCTCGACGCCCGCGTCAAGTTCAACCTCGGCGCCGACGGGTTCATCGTGCTGGACGGCACCGGCCCGGCGCCGGCCGTGTCAATCGGCGACGCCCCGGCCGACGTGACCCTGACCATGAAGGCGGAGACGCTGCAGCGGATGATCGACGGGTCCCTGAGCCCGACCATGGCCTACATGACCGGCAAGATCAAAGCCAACGGCTCGCTGACCGTCGGCATGAAGCTGGCAGCGCTCCTCGACGACTGAGGGCCGCAGAGCCCCGACACTTCGACGGAAACCGCAGCGTCCGCGCGCGACAGGTGCCCACGCGCAGGGCATGGTCGGGCCACCCATCGAGGAGGCCCCCCATGTCCGTATCAGCCGCCGAGCGCCCGCCGGTCACCGACTACCTGCTGCTGGTGCTGCTCGCCACCCTCTGGGGCGCTTCCTACAGCTTCATCAAGCTCGGCGTCGCCACCATCCCGCCGGTGACGCTGATCGCGGCCCGGACCGTGATCGCCGGCGCCATCCTGCTGCTGGTGCTGCGGCTGCGCGGCGTCCGCATGCCGACCGACGCCCGGACCTGGCGGCTGTTCGCGGTGCAGGCGCTGGTCAACAGCACCATCCCCTTCGTGCTGATCGCCTGGGCCGAGACTCGGGTCGATGCCGGGCTGGCGGCGATCCTGAACTCGACCTCGCCGATCTTCACCTTCCTGTTCACCTGGGCGGTGACCCGGCACGAGGCGGTGACCGGGCGCAAGCTGTTCGGCATCGCCGCCGGGGTTGCCGGCATCACCCTGGTGATCGGCCTCGACGCGCTGTCCGGCGCCGGGCAGGAGCTGCTGCCGCAGCTGGCGATCGTCGCCGCCACGGTGTGCTACGGCATCGCCGCCATCTTCGGCCGCAACTTCAAGGGGCTGGACCCGATGGTGCCGGCTGCCGGGTCGATGCTGTCCGGCGCCGCCATGCTGATCCCGCTCAGCCTCCTGCTGGACCGGCCCTGGACGCTGGCGCCCTCCGCCGCCTCGCTCGGCGCGCTGGCCGGGCTGGCCGTGGTCTCGACCGCCCTGGCCTTCGTGCTCTACTTCCGGCTGATCGCCTCGCTCGGCTCGGTCGCCACCATGGCGCAGGCCTATCTGCGGGTGCCCGTGGGCGTGGCGATCGGCGTCTTCCTGCTCGGCGAGACCCCGGCGCCGACCGCGCTGTCCGGCCTGGTGCTGGTGGTGATCGGCGTCGCTGCGATGACCTTGCCGGCCCGGACTCGGAAGGCCCAGCCGGCCTAGCTGGCCGGCGTTCCCGCCACCACCGCGGTCGGATCCTTGACCTGCAGCACCCGGGCGGCCACCGCCTTGACCCGGGCCGGCGTCACCGCCTCGATCAGGCCGGGATACTTGTCGATGAAGTCCCGGCCGCGGCCGGCGAGCTGCAGCGACAGCACATAGGACGCCAGGCTGTCATGCGAGGCAAAGCCCAGCGGGTAGCTGCCGATCAGGTAGCTCTTCGCCTCCGCCACCTCCTGCTCGGTCGGGCCGTCCTTCGCCAGCCGCGCGATCTCGTCCCGGATCACCGACAGGCTCTCTCCCGCCTTGTCCACCCGGGTGCCGGCGGTGATCAGCAGCAGCCCGGCGTGCTTGAGCTGGATGGTATCGCTGTCGACCGAATAGGCCAGGCCGCGCTGCTCGCGCACGGCGCGGTAGAGCCGCGAGGTGAAGGTCGAGCCGCCGAGGATGTGGTTCATCACGGTCGCCGGGAAATAGTCCGGGTCGTCGCGCCGCGGCGCCGGGACGCCGAGCTGGATCGATGCCTGCGACACCGCCATCGGCACCGTTTCGGTGCCCTTGGCGGCGATCTCGATCTCCGGCACCGGCATGCGGTCGCCCTGGGCCGGCAGGCCGCCGAAGACGCGGTCCAGTGCCGGCCCGAGCGTGGCGGCGTCGATGTCGCCGACCACGGCCAGGCGCAGCCCGTCGCGGGCGAACAGGCGGCGGCGCAGATCCTGCAGGTCGGCCGTGCCGATCGCGGCGACGCTGTCCTTGGTGCCGATCGACGGCCGGCCATAGGGATGGCCGGGGAAGGCGGCGGCGGACCAGCGGTCGTCGGCGATGGTGCCGGGGTCGTTCTCCTGGAAGTTCAGCTCGGCCATGCGGCCGGCCTTGATCCGGTCGAAATCGCCCTGCGCCAGCCGCGGCTCGGCCAGCGCCAGGCGCAGCAGCTCGAAGGCGGCCTCGCGCTCGGTGGTCAGCGTCTTCAGCCGGCCGCTGCTGTAGTCCTGCGAGGTGGAGAAGCCGAGCTGGATCGAGCGGTCGGCCAGGGCGGTCTTGAAGCCGGGGGCGTCGTAGGGCCCCGCCCCTTCGGTCAGCATCTCGCTGAGCAGCGAGACCAGGCCGGCCTTGCCGTCCGGGTCCTGGGCGGCGCCGCCGTCGAAGGAGAAGGACATGGTGACGGCCGGCACGGTGTGGTCCTCGACCAGCCAAGCCTCGATGCCGCCGGGGCTGACCACGCGGTCGATCGTGGTGGCGGCGGCGGGCAGCGTGGCGGCGGCGAGCAGCAGGCCGGTCAGGGCGGCGCGCAGCGGGGAAAGCATCGCGTTCATCGGCATGGTCCTCGCGCGGTCAGGGCTGCTTGGCCTGGGTCGCATTCGCCGGCCGGGTCAGAAGCCCGGTGACGGAGCGCGGCGGCTGCAGGTAGGTCCGCGCCGCCTGCTGCACATCCGCGGCCTTGACCGCGGCGATGCGGCCAGGCCAGCCCTGCACGTCGGCGACGCTGCGCCCCAGCGCCGCCGCTTCGCCGAAAACCCGGGCCAGCGCCCCGGGATCGGCCTGGCCGTAGATGGCGCCGGCCAGCAGGCGGCGCTTGGCCCGCGCCAGCTCCTCCTCCGGCACCGCCTCGTCGCGCACGCCGGCGAGCACGGAATCCATCGCCGCCTCGAGATCCGGCAGGGCCACGTCGCCGCGCGGCACGGCGTAGACGGCGAAGGGGCTGTAGTCGAGCGCGTCCGGGTCGTAGCCGGCGCCGGCCATGGCCGCCTTGCTTTGCTCGGTCACCAAAGCGCGATAGAGGCGGCCGGTCTCGCCCGACAGCACCGCCGCCAGCACCTGCAGCGCCGCGGCCTCGCCCGGCGCCGCGGTGACCTCCGACGGCGCCAGGTAGTTGCGGCGCAGATAGGGCTGGCCGGCGCGGGCGTCGGTCAGCTCCAGCCGCCGCGGCGCCGGCGGCGCCGGCTCCTGCGGCCGCACGCGCGGCGGCGGCTCGGCCCGGCGCTTGACCGGCCCGTAGATCTCCTCCGCCTGCGCCTTCACCGCGGCGGGGTCGACATCGCCGGCGATCACCACCGTGGCGTTGTTCGGCGTGTAGAAGCGGTCGTAGAAGGCCAGCGCGGTCTCGCGCCGCAGCGCCTCGATCTCCGACGGCCAGCCGATCACCGGCGCGCGGTAGGGGTGGTTGAGGTACAGCATGGCGTTCATCGCCTCGCCGAGGCGCGACGACGGCTCGTTCTCGATCCGCATCCGCCGCTCCTCCAGCACCACGTCGCGCTCGGCGTTGACCCGCTTCTCCTCGAGCACGAGGTTCTGCATCCGGTCGGCCTCGTAACGCATCACCAGCGGCAGGTTCTGCTTGGCCACGGACTGGTAATAGGCGGTGTAGTCGGCGGTGGTGAAGGCGTTCTCGACCCCGCCGATCGCCGCCAGCTCCTGCGAGTACCCCTGCGGATGCGAATTGGTGCCGTGGAACATCAGGTGTTCCAGGAAATGGGCGATGCCGGACTGGCCCGGCGCCTCGTCGGCGGCACCGACGCGGTACCACACCATCTGCGTCACCACCGGGGCGGTGCCGGCCGGGATGACGATGAATTGCAGCCCGTTGCCGAGGGTGAAGCTCTGGGCCTGCGGCGCGATCCGGAGGTCGTCCGGCAGCGGCGCCGGGGCCGCCAGCGGCGGAGCAGCCGTTGGTGAAGCGGGGGGCGCGGCGTCCTGGGCGAAAGACGGCGCGGCGACGATGGCGCTCAGCACGAAGGCGGCAGCCAACCGGCGGATGGGAAGGGGCATCGCGGTCATGCCTCTAGGTACCGGAAGCACGGCCGCTGCCGCAAGCGGAGGCGGCGTGCTGCGACACTGTCCCGGGCGGCTTGACAGGGGCGGCGGCGGGCGCGTATACGCTCGGCCCCGATGGCTGGGTAGCTCAGTGGTAGAGCAGGGGAATCATAATCCCTTGGTCGGGGGTTCAAATCCCTCCCCAGCTACCATCGAATTTCCCGAGCGTTCCTGCGGATTTCCGCGACGGGACAAGGGTTTGCAAGGCGGAGAGACCGGTCCCGGTTCTCCGCCTTCTTCGTTTGCGTCTGTTCTTCTCCGCAAGCGCGAAGAAGGAGTAGGCATACCGTCCGTCGGTGGGCTGGTGCCGATCTCCCGACCAGCCGGTTGCCGCCGGAAGGTGAACTATGCCGAGGACGGCCGCGGGCCTAAGCTTTTCCCAGGAATGAGGTGAGCCGGCATCCCCCGCCAACAGGCCCTCAGTTCCCTACACGGGACCGGACAGGTCGCCCTGACCTCCAAGGGGGCAGCCTGTCCGGTCCTGTGACCATTCCGCCGAGGCCGGCGCCTCGATCCCGCGCTCGAAACCGGGCTCCCTCCAACGCCGTAGCCGGCATGTCCGGATGGCCGCCTGTGTCGAGGCCGGCCCCGTCACCTACGCTTGTCTCGGGGAAGGGTGGCTGCGCCGCAACACGGCTGCCAGGCCCCGCATGGGGCCGGGCGGATCGCTGACCGGGAGGGATGAGGCATCTGTCCGGCCCCATGTCGCCGCCACCGGCAGCCGGAAGAGGGCCAGATCCCGGAGGAAACGGAGATCAAGACCAACCGCCAGGGTCTCCGCCGCGATCAGGCCGGCAGCAGCGGGGCGACGCGTTCCTGGATCGCCGCCACCGCCTCCAGAGGCGATTTGCGGCCGAGGACTGCCAGCTGGACCTCCTCGAGGAAGGTCGCCTGGGCGCGCACCGCCTCCGGGAAGGCCGGGAAAGCCGGGCGGGCCTTGGCCAGGGCCGCCGATTCGATCTTGGCCAGCGGCTGCGCCGCGGCGAACTCCGGGTCGGCATAGGTCGAGACGCGGACCGGGCCGTTGCCGTTGCGCGCCGCCCCGAGCGTCACCGCCTTGCTGGAGACCGCCTTGATGAAGCTCCAGGACAGCGCCTTGTCGGTCGAGTTCGCCGGGATCGCCATCGCCCAGGATTCGACCACCGCCGCCATGCCGGTGGCGGCGGGCAGCGTCGCCGAGCCGGGGAACGCCACCGCCTTGATCTTGCCCGGGACCGAGGACTGCTCCGGGTTGTTGAGCTGGGCGAAGCGGGCGAAGGGCAGCACGCCGAAGGCGGCGCGGCCCTGCTGCAGCCAGGTCACCATGTCGTCGTTGCGGGTGTTGGCGTAGCTGCGCGGCAGCGCGCCCGCCTGGAACAGATCGGCCAGCACCGCCAGCCCCTTCTCCATCGCCGCCGGGTCGGGCAGGAGCTTGCGGTCGGTGCTGATGAAGTCGCCGCCGAAGGCGCGGGCGAACATCACCGGGAACACGGCGAGGTCGCTGGCCAGGATCATCCCGACCACCCGGTTTCCGGCGGCGGAGGTGAAGGTCAGCTTCTTGGCCTGCTCGACCAGCTCCTCCAGCGTCGCGGGCGGGGCGCTGAAGCCGGCCTCCTCCAGCAGCGCCTCGTTGTAGAACAGGGCCTGGGTGGCGTGCCGCACCGGAATGCCGGCCAGCTTGCCGTCGACGGTCACGGCGCGGCGCAGGCCGGGGGCGATGTCGTCGATGTCCTCGATCGGGTCGGACGCCTGATAGCCGTCGAGCGGCTCGAACAGCCCGGCGATCTGCGGCGTCATCCGGTTGTCGATGAGGTAGCCGACATTGAAGCCGGTCTGGCCCAGGCTCGCCTCCCGGAACAGCCGGTCCTGCAGCGGATTGCTGTCGAGGGTGGTCCAGGCGATCTCCGCCCCCACCGCCTGGCGCCAGGGGGCGATGACGTCGCCGGCGGCGCCCTTGGTCAGCACGTTCTGATGCACCAGATGCGACAGCACGTTCAGCGTCTTGGCCTGGGCCAAGGCGGCCCGTCCCAGCGCCATGGTCGCGGCGCCGGCCACGGTGCCGGCGAGCAGGCTTCGCCTTGTCAGCTGCATGGTCTTCCTCCCTGTCTTGTTCATCCCTTGGTGGCGCCGGCGGTGAGGCCGGCGACCAGGAACCGGTTCATGGCGATCACGAACAGCAGCACCGGCAGCAGCTGGATCGTGGCCGCGGCGAACAGCACGCCCCAGTCGACGCCGTCGACCGAGCTGATCATCTCCGACAGCACGAAGGGCGCGGTCTTGGCGCGGGTCGCGGTGAAGATGAAGGCGAACAGGAACTCGTTCCAGGCGAACACGACGACGAAGACCGCGACCGCCAGCATGCCCGGCGCGGCGAGCGGCAGGACGATCCGGCGCAGCACGGTGAGCCGGCTCGCCCCGTCGATGATCGCCGCCTCGTCCAGCTCACGCGGCACCTGATCGATGAAGGTGCGCATCAGGATCGTGCCCAGCGACACGAAGAAGGTCGTGTACAGCAGGATCAGGACCAGATGGGTGTCGTTCAGCCCGAGCAGGTTGACGATCGGGAACAGCGGCAGGGTGACCACGATCGGCGGGATCAGGCGCACACCGATCAACAGGTAGACCGAGCCGGCGAGAAACCGGCCGCGGTGCCGCGAATAGGCATAGCCGGCGAGCGAGCTGACGGCGACGGCCAGGACGGCGGAGCCGGCAGTGACGATCAGGCTGTTGACCAGTCCGTCGAAGAAGCTGCCCCAGCGCTGCCAGAGATGCTGGTAATGCAGCAGCGTCGGCTCGAACAGCAGCTTGGGCGGCACCGCGAAGATGTCGCGGCCCGGCTTGAACGACGACAGCACGATGAAGGCGATGGGCAAGATCGACCAGGCGACCACTGCGGCGACGGCAACGGCCTTGCCGGCCTTGACCAGGAGGCGGTCAGCGCGCATCGACCGCCATCCCCTTGCGCAGCCGCAGGATATAGGCGGTGGCCAGCAGCAGCGAGACTACGACCATGATCCAGGCGGTGGCAGCGGCGGTGCCGAAGGAGTTGTAGCGGAATGCCTCGAGATAGAGATAGACGGCCACCACCTCCGTCGTCCGGGCCGGCCCGCCCTGGGTCAGCAGCCAGATCTCGGAGAACAGCCGGAAGGCGAAGATGTAGCGGAACAGCATGGCGATCAGGATCGCCGGCGCCAGCAGCGGCAGGGTGATGGTGCGGAACAGCTGCAGCGGCGAGGCGCCGTCCGCGCGCCCGGCCTCGTACAGGTCCTTCGGGATCGCCAGCCGGGCGGCGTAGAGGATCACGAAGGTGAAGGGCAGGTGCAGCCAGATGGTCAGCAGCCCGACCAGGACCAGCCCGTGCGACGGCACGAAGGTCCAGTCCAGCGTCGGCAGCCCGAGATCCAGCAGCGCGTTGGTCACCGGGCCGACATCGGGGTCGAACAGGAAACGCCACATCGCCGCCGCCGTCACCTCGCTGATCGCATAGGGCGCCAGCACGATCACGAGCAGCAGGCGCCGCGCCGGCAGGCCGCTGGCGAACAGGAGGGCGATGCCCAGGCCGAGCAGCAGCTCGAGATGCACGGCGACCGCCACCACGGCGACGGTGTTCAGCAGCGACCGCCAGAAATAGCCGTCGCCGAGCACGCGGAGATAGTTGTCGAAGCCGACGAAGCTCGCCGCCTGGCCGAAGCTGGAGGCCTGGAAGCTGAGCCAGAGCACGAAGACCGAGGGAATGACGATGACGCCCAGCACCAGGACGTGCACGGGCGCGACCAATGGCAGCGCCCCCGCCAGCCCCTGTCGCAGACCCTTCCTGCGTGCTTGCATTCCGCCTCCCGGGCCGTTCTTGGTCGGGGACGCCGCCTGCCCTGGCCCTGGACGGCGGCGGTGTTCGATGGGGGCCTTCAGGCCGCCGCAGCGAGCGGCTCGCGGCCTTCGACGGTGGTGCGATACATCACCCGGCGATAGCCCGGATAGTCGTTGATCGCGGTGTGCAGCACGAAGGGGTTGTTCCACATGCCGAGCGTCCGTGGCGCCCAGCGCAGGCGGCAGTGAAACTCCGGCCGCGTCGCCCTGGCCATCAGGAAGTCGATCAGCGGCCTGCTCTCCTCCTCCGTCATGCCCTTGAAATGGGTCAGGACGCTGCTGACGAAGACGTAGCGCCGCCCGGTCACCGGATGGGCACAGATCACCGGGTGCTCGACCGCCGCGTTCTCGATCGCCGCGACATCCGCGGTGACGCCGAGCCGCTTCTGCATCGCGTTGATCGCGAACACGCCGCGCCCGCTGTGGATGCCGGTCAGGCCTTCGAGGATCGCGACCAGCCGCGGCGACAGCGACTGGTAGGCCTTCTCCAGGCTGGTGAAGCAGGTGTCGCCGCCGACCGGCGGCACCTCCTCGCCATACAGCATGGTCACCCCGGGCGGCTTCGCCAGCCAGGCCAGGTCCATGTGCCAATCCTCGCCGATCACCTTTCCGGTGTCGTCGGGCTCGCGCACGAAGCGGACGATATCCTCGAACCCGTCCATCGGGGTGTGCACGGGGTTGCCGCTGAACGGCCCGAAGCGGCGGGCCACCTGCTGCAGCGTGGCGGGAACGAGGTCCTGATCGCGCACCGCCAGCACATGGTACTCGTGCAGGGCGCGCAGCACCTCCGCGAAGGTTTCCTCGGGCGTCATCCGCAGGTCGACGCCGATGATCTCCGCCCCCAGCGCGCCGGTGAACGGCCGAAGCTCGAATTGCGTGAAGCGTTCGTCCCGCATCCCCTGCCCGCCTCCCTCGATGGCCGCGCTCTCTCGCCGGCGCAGCACTGACTTACGTGTAAGTAAGTACATCGCGACGAAAGCACCGTCAACGGGTCTCGATGATCAGC
>NZ_JASATH010000076.1:0-34379 GCF_038440215.1 Inquilinus sp. OTU3971
GGGGGCGGGGGGGCCCGGGCGGGGCCCCGCCCCCCCCCCCCCCCCCCCCCCCCCCCCCCCCCGCGCCGGAAGTCAGGCCGGCCACGATCTGCTTCTGGGCGACCACGGTCAGCACCAGCACGGGCAGCACGACCACCAGCGCCGCGGCCGAGAGCGGGCCCCAGCTGACCTGCTCGAAGGTCAGCGAGTTGTAGACCGCGACCGGCAGGGTGCGGGTGGTGCGCCCGGCCAGCACGATGCCGAACACGAAGTTGTTCCAGGAGAAGATGAAGGACAGCAGCAGCGCCACGGTGAGGCCCGGCCGGGTCAGCGGCAGGACGACGTGGCGGAACACCTGCCAGCGGTTGGCGCCGTCGATCCGCCCGGCCTCCTCCAACTCGATCGGCAGGGCCTCGAAATAAGAGATCAGGACCCAGATCACGATCGGCAGGGTGATCACCAGATGGGTGATGATCTGCGGCCACAGCGTGCCCATCAGCCCGAGCCAGCGGAACATCAGGAACAGCGGGATCAGGTAGCTGAGGCCCGGCGTCATCCGCGCGATCATGACGACGACGGACAGCTTGGTCGCCTTGGCCCGGGCGATGCCGTAGGCGGCCGGCGCGCCGATCACCAGGCCGATCAGCGTGGCGCTGCCGGTGACGATCAGGCTGTTGATGAAGTAGCGGCCGAAGGAGTTCTCGGCGAAGACCTGGGCGTAGTTGCTCCAGGCCAGGGTGGTCGGGATCAAGACCGGCGGGTAGCTGATGTTGTCGACCTCCGGCTTCAGCGACAGCGACAGCATCCACAGGAAGAACAAGAGCGCCGGCGACACGATCACCAGCACGGCGAAATACAGGGCGGCGCGGCGCAAACCCTTGGCGAGGGGGCGGGGCATGATCTGGGGCCTCCTCAATTCGCCGCGAGCTTGGCGCGCTGGCGCAGCCACAGCAGCGCCAGGGACATGGCGACGACGATGCCGAAGAACACCACCGCGATCGCCGAGCCGTAGCCGATGTCGTAGAAGCTGAAAGCCTGGGTGTAGAGGTAGATGTTGATCGTCTCCGACGCCGTGCCCGGGCCGCCCTGGGTGATGGCGTAGATGATGTCGAAGCTCTTCAGCGCGTCGATCGAGCGGATGATCACCGCCACCATCAGGAAGGGCGAGATCATCGGCAGGGTCAGGTAGCGGAACTGCTGCAGCCAGCTGGCGCCGTCGATCTGAGCGCTCTCATAAGGTTCCGTCGGCAGTGCCGACAGGCCGCCCAGCACGATCAGCATGACCAGCGGCGTCCACTGCCAGGTCTCGACCAGCACCAGCGACGGGATCACCGTGGCCTGGTCGAACACCCAGAGCGAGGGCGGCAGCCCGACCAGGCTGAGCAGGTAGTTCAGCACGCCGAGCTGCGGGTGGAACATCATGGTCCAGACCAGGGCGATGGCGACCGGGGTCGCCATCATCGGCATGATCACGATGCCGCGGGCCAGGCCGCGCAGCGGGAAGCGCTCATTGAACACCAGCGCCGCCGCCAGTCCGAGGACCAGCGGCAGCAGCACGGAGAGCACGGTGTAGACCAGGGTGTGCCACACCGCTTCGCCGAAGCGGGCGTCGGTGAACAGCCGGGCGTAGTTGTCGAGGCCGATGAAGCCGCCGGCGCCGGTGGCCTGCCAGTCGTGCAGGCTGACCCAGCCGGTGAAGGCCCAGGGGAAGACGATCACCGCCCCGACCACCAGCACTGCCGGCAGGATGAAGGGCAGGTAGGTGCGCAGGGTCGGCGCGACGGCGTTCGGCCGCCGCGCCCGCACCCGCCGCCTCGCCCCGGCGTCCGCGGCTTCGATCACCTCAGGCCTCGCTCTTGTCCAGGATCGGCTTGAACTGCTCGGTCGCCTTGGCCAGCTCGGCCGCCGGGTCGGCCCCGCCGACGATGTTGGTCAGGGCGATGCCGAAGATGTCGCGGAACTCGGTCACCGGCACGATCACCGGCAGGCCGAGCTTGCTGACCTTGGACGAGCCGACGACGGCGTCGATCCAGTCGGCAGGCAGGGTCACGCCCTTGCGCACCTCGGCGTCATCCAGGATCGAGGTGCGGAACGGCACGCCCGAGCCGCTCTGCAGCAGGTCGGCCTGCACCGTGCGCGACACCGCCCATTGGCAGAACAGGAACGCGGCCTCCTTGTTCTCGCTGGCCGCGGCCACGCCGATGCCGTCGCCGAAGGTGGCGGAGGCCTGGGCCTTCGGACCCTTCGGCATGACGCCGTAACCGGTCTTGCCGACCACGCGCGACAGCTTCGGATCCTCCAGCGGCTTGGCGAAGCCGACGCCGTCCAGCCACATGCCGATCTTGCCCTGCAGGAAGGCCGACTGGCACTCGTTCCAGTTGAAGCCGGCGACGCCGGGAGGGGCCGCCTTGGTCAGCAGGCGCTGATACAGCTTCGCCGCCTCGACCGCGCCGTCGGAGGTGGTGGCCAGGCTGCGGTCCTCGGCGAGCGGGGCGACGCCGTTGCCGAGCATGAAGGAGGTCCAGACCGGGACGTTGGCGTTCTTCATGCCGCGGGCGACGAAGCCATAGGTGCCGGCGGCCGGGTCGGTCAGCGCCTCGGCGGCGGACACCAGCTCCTCGAAGCTGGTCGGGTATTTCAGCCCCTTGGCGGCGAACAGCTCCTTGTTCCAGTAGACGATCCAGTAGTCGACGCTGAGCGGCAGGCTGCCGACGGCGCCGTTGTCGGCGGTGGCATAGGCCAGGCCGGCGCTGGAGAAGTCGGTCAGGCTGACGGCCGGGTCGGCGAGGGCCGGGTCGGCCAGGAACGGCCGCAGGTCGGCCAGCCAGCCGCCCTTCTCGAACATCCGCTTCTGCACATGATAGCTGAGATGGATGACGTCGAAGCTCGGCGCGCCGCTGTTGAACTCGATCACCGCCTTCTGCCGCTGCTGCTGCTCCGGCGTCTGCTCCAGCCCGACATCGATGCCGGTCAGGTCGGTGAATTCCTTCAGGTTCCGGGCGATGGTCTCGCTGCGCGGGCTCTTGACCAGGTTCACCTCGATATGGGTGCCGGCGTATTTCTTCCAATCCGGCGCGGCCCAGGCCATGCGGGGCAGGGCGCTGGCCGCGGCAGCAGCCGCGGTGCCGGCCAGGAGTGAGCGGCGGCTCAGGTTCAGTATGGATGTCATGGTGTCCTCCCTATGTCTGGTTGAGCCGGGCTTGGGCCCGGCCGGTTTGGGTTACAGCCCGAGGGCGCGGTTGCGGGCGTTGGCAATATGGGCGGTCATCGCCTCGGCGGCGCGGACCGGGTCCCGGGTCGCGATCGCGTCGATGATGCCGAGATGCTCCCGCATCACCGGCACGACGAGGCCGGCGATGCCGGTCAGCTCGCGCCGGATCAGGCGGATCTTGATCGAGTTGACGCGGTAGGTCTTGGAGATGATCTCGTTGCCCAGCGCGTCGATGATGATGTCGTGCAGGCCCCAATCGGTGGCCTGGGCGTCGTCGACCACCTGCGGCGTGGCGCCTTCGCGTTCGACCCTGGCGATGATCTCCTCATGCTGCGCCCGCAGCACCGCCAGGCCGCCGTCGGTCACGGTGCGGGCGAAGGCGGCGGTCGCCTCCTTCTCCAGGAACAGCCGGAACTGGTAGGCGTCGCGGATCATGGTCAGATCGATGTGCATGATCTGCATGCCGCGCTGCGGCACCGTCTTGATCAGCCCCTCGGCCTCCAGCCGCGGCACCAGCTCGCGGATGGCGCCGAGCGGCATCTGGGTCAGCGCCACCAGCTCGCGCTGGGAGATGAACTGCCCGGCGTGCAGGTTGTTGGCCAGGAGGTGCTGGGTGAAGCTGTCATACGCCTTCTCGCGCAGCTTCAGCGGTTCGCGGTCTTCGCTCATCCAGCCTCCGCCATGGTGGTGAACAGGCTGTCGGCCGCGGCGCCGAGCCGGGCCGCCTCGGCCGGCGACAGCGGCTGCAGCGGGGCGCGGGTGGCGAGCCAGGCGGGATCGCCCGTGCGGTGGGCCACCAGGGCCTTGACCGCCGGGATCACCGGATAGGCCAGCAGCGCCTCGACCAGGCGCTGGATGCGATCGTCGTCGCGCCCCTCCTGCACCAGCGGCAGCATCGCCTCGGGGTAGATGTTGGCGATGCCGGAGATGGCGCCCTGGCCGCCGAGCCGGACGGCGGCGGCGAGGCAGCGCTCGTCGCCGATCAGGATCGCCAGGTCGCGATGCTGCGCCAGCAGGGCCTGGGCATAGTCCCAGCTGCCGGAGGAGTCCTTGACGCCGCGGATCACCTCGGGGAAGGCGGTGCGCAGCCGGCCGACCAGCTCGACCGAGAGCGGCACCTGGGTGACGCTGGGGATGTGATACAGGAGGACGCCGCGGGCGGCGGCGCCGAGCTGCTCGAACACCCGGGCGAACCAGGCGAACAGGCCGTCTTCGCCGACGCCCTTGAAGTAGAAGGGCGGCGGCAGCAGCAGCGCGTCGGCGCCGAAATCGAGCGCCATCCGCGCCTGCGCCACGGCGTCCTCGGCCGAGGAGGCGGATATGCCGCTGACCAGCTGGCGCCCCTCGATGCCGGCGCCGGCCAAGGCGCCCAGCACCCGCTCGCGCTCGGACAGGGAGAAGGCGACGCCCTCGCCGGTGGTGCCGAAGGCGGTGACGGTGCGGCAGCCCTGCGCCAGGCACCACCGCACATGCCCGACGAAGCGCGGGAAATCGACATGCCCGTCCGGCCGGAAGGGGACGGTCAACGCCGCGGAAAGGCCGAAACGCTCGCCTGGCTGGGGCACGTCCAACTCCCTGTCGTCTGCCGCGCAGGCTCCGCGCGGCCAGTGATATCGATCTGACATGTCAGTCGTAGCGCGGGGGGTGCGGGACGTCAATATGTCGAACAAAAATGAATCTATTCGTCGCCCAAGGACCCGTCCCGCCAAGAACCGTCATTGCGAGGAGGCGAAGCCGACGAAGCAATCCAGGGCCGGTGCGAGCGGCCCTGGATCGCTTCGCTGCGCTCGCGATGACGAGTTGTAGTTATTCCACCCGAGACGCCAACTCCGGCAGGGCCTCGCGGATGCGGGCGATGTGTTCCGGGCCGATGCCGCAGCAGCCGCCGACCAGCGAGGCGCCGAGGCCCACCCAGCGCCGGATCCAGCCGAGATAGCGGTCGGGGTCGAGATCGGCCCGCAGCTCCGACAGGCCGTCATTGGCGGCGGCATCCTCCGGCTGCGGCGGGAAGGCGTTGGCGTAGACGCCGATCCGGGCAGGGGCGTCGCCGATGATCCGGGCCGCCGCAAGGACGGCATCGCCCATCACCTCGGGCTGGCTGCAGTTGAACAGCACCGCTTCGGCGCCGAGATCGAGGGCCGCGCTCACCGCCTCCGCCACCGGCTCGCCGGAGCGCAGCCGCGGCGCGCCGGGCTCGGGGTGCTCGTCCTCGATGGTGTAGGAGATCCACAGCGGTTTTCCGCGCCCGGCCACGGCCGCGGCCGCCGCGGCGACCTCGCGGATCGAGCTCTGGGTCTCGGCCAACCAGAGATCGACATGCGGCGCCAGCCCGTCGACCAGGAGTCTCGCGATCTCCGGTGCGCGCTCCGGTTCGAACAGGTCGGGGCGGTACGAGCCGAACAGCGGCGGCAGCGACCCCGCCACCCGCACCGGGGCGTCCGCCGACTCCGCAGCCTGGCGCGCTAGCCGGCCGGACAGATCGGCCAGCTCCAGTCCCCGCGCGGAAAACCGCTCTTCGCCGATGTGGAAGGGTACCAGCGCGTAGCTGTTGGTGGTGATCACCTCGGCCCCGGCGGCGATGAAGGCCGCGTGCGCCGCGCGCACCGTCTCGGGCGCCTCGATCAGCGCCAGCGCCGACCACTCCGGCTGCCGGAACGGCGCCCCCATGCGGGCGAGCTGCCGTCCCATACCGCCATCCAGCAGGGTCACGCCGGGTCCTGACATGTCGAATCCCTGAGTTCCGTCCGGGACACGACACTGCCGCCTCGGTACCTTCGGCGCCAGGACAAACTGTCATGCCCGGGCTTGACCCACGGCTGTCCGGTTAAGCCTCTGGGGTTGTGGATAGAGCCACTGAGCTCAACTTTTACTGTCATTGCCGGGTCAAGCCCGGCAATGACAGTAAAAGGGATCTTACCATCCCAATGGCATCACTTCGGCGGGGGTGATGCTGCCTGCGGTCCGGCCTGGACCAGGCCCATGCCCATGGCCAGCCACACCAGATGGGCGTCGGTGCGGGCGCCGACCTTGGCCTTGATCTGGTAGTGGTAGTTGCGGACCGTCTTCAGGCTGAGATGCAGCGAGGCCGCGACCTCCTCATCCGACCAGCCCGAGGCGACGAGGCGCAGGATCTCGGTCTCCCGCGGGCTGAGCTCGTCGAGCGGGGAGCTCGGCCGGGCGAGGCGCTCGGCGGCGATCTCACGGGCCACGTCGTCGCTCATCGCCCGGCCGCCGCGGGCGACGACCGCGATGGAGCCGACCAGCTCGGCGGCGTCGCTGCCCTTGGTGACATAGCCGGCGGCGCCCGCCTCGAACGCCTTCAGGGCGAAGCCGGCGCCGCTGTGCATGGTGAAGATCAGGATGCGCGCGTCGCGGTCCCATTGCCGGATGTGCCGCAGCGCCTCGATCCCGCCAACACCGGGCAGCGAGAGGTCCATGACCACCACGTCGGGCCTCGACTTCTGATAGGCCTGGTAGGCGGAGGCGGCGTCATGCGCCTCCGCCACGACCTTGTAGCCCGGCGTGCGCTCCAGCAGCCGGCGATAGCCCTCGCGCACCACGGGATGGTCGTCGACCAGCAGGATGGTCAGCTCGGTCATGCCGGCGCCGCGGCAGGCGCCTGCGGCAACAGCGGGATCAGCGCGGCCACACGCACGCCCCAGCGCGCCTGGCTGATCGACAGGCTGCCGCCCAGCGCCGTGACCCGCTCGCGGATGCCGAGGATGCCGTAGCCCGGCGCCCAGCCCAGCCGGGACAGGGTACCGCCGCCGTCATCCTCGACGCTCACGGCCACGGCGTCGCGTCCCTCCGCATCGACCCGCTCCACCTGCAGCCGGACATCGCGCGGCTTGCCGTGCCGGGCGGCGTTGGTCAGGCACTCCTGGGCGATGCGGTAGATGCTCAGGCTGGTCGCCTCGGGCACTCCGGCGAGGCTGCCGACGATGTCGAGATGGAAGGCCGCCTGCCGGTCCTTCTGCGCGTTCCACCCGGCGACGAGCTGGGCCAGGCTGGCCTCCAGGCCGAGCTCCTCGACCTCCTGCGACCGCAGCCGGGCCAGGGCGCCGCGCAGCGTCGCCGTCATCCGCTTGCTGGTCTCGCGGATGGAGCGCGCATCCTTGGCGAGGTCGGGGCGGTCCGCCGCTTCCAGCTCGATCACCGTGGCCAGGGCGCCGACTGCGGCGAGGCACTGGCCGAACTCGTCATGCAGGTCCCGGGCCAGCGCCCGGCGCTCCTCCTCCTGCACCTGGAACAGGCGATTGGTCAGCGCCATCCGCTGCGCCGTGGTCTCGGCCAGGCGGGCGGTCAGGTCATTGACGGCGCGGGAGATCTGGTCGAACTCCGCCGTGCGATAGCCGGGCAGGCGGTAGCTGTAGTCGCCTCGCCCGAGGCGCTGCAGGCCGGCGACGATGGTCCGGGCGGGCATCAGCGACTGCCCGACCAGCGCGGTGGCCAGGATGCCGATGCCGGCGGCGAGCAGCGCCGCGACGCTGAGCACGACGTCGATCTGGTGCCAGGCCTGGCGGATCGCGGCGCCACGATCCGGTTCAGCCGTGACCAAGCCGGCCAAGGGCTGCCGCGCGGACAGGGGGCGTTCGACCCGGGCATAGGCGCCGAAGATATGGTCGTAGACGGTCTGGAACCAGGAAGGCGCCGGATCGCCGATCGCCTCCAGCTGGCTGCACAGGCGCCGCGGCGGCTCGCTGCCGGGAGAGAAGGTCACGCAGACACCGGGCGAGATGACCTTCATCGTCGCCATGGTTTCCCAGTCCGGGATCGGCACCAGATGCTGGCGGCTCAGCCCGCCGCGCCACAGCAGCTCACGCCAGTACAGCGTCTCGAGGGTGCCGGCGACACGGTCGGCGGAGGCGGCTGCCTCGGTCTCGATGGCGCGGTGCGTGTCGACCAGCACCCAGCCGACGGCGCAGGCCAGGCAGAGCAGGACGACGCCGGCGAGACGCAAGACGAGATGAACGAATAGGTTCATTTTTCGCCCCCGCGCGAATGGATCTTGCCGATACTGGTCGCCCGGCCCGGGGCTGGCAAGCGCGGAGGCCGTGCCGCGGAGCAGTTCGGGCATATTGCCCAAAGCCAATCGGGACCAGTGCCCAGGCCGTCCGCCGCGCCGGGCCGGTAGGCTCCGAGCCATCGCCGACGAGCCGCCGGAGCCCCTGCATGAGCGAGCGTAGAGTCGAGCTGCCCGGGCGCGACCCGCTGCTGCCCTGGCTGATCTTCACCGGCGTCAGCCTCTTCGCTGTCGTCCTCTTGTGGTTTTTCGGCCTGATCGGCCGGATGGTCGCCAGCGACCCGACCCACATCTCGCTGATCATCTCGGTGCTCTACGTCGCCAGCAGCCTGCATTGCCTGTGGCGTGTCCTCGTGATCTCGCGGGAAGGCGACGCGGCCCTGAGGGCGGCCCGGGCCGTGGTCGGGAACGGCCGCCGGATCCTGAACGAGGGGAGGGACGCCCTGCCGCCCGGCCTCGTCTCCGGCCATATCCGCGACCTCGCCACCAAGGCCGCGCTGCAGGGTGCCGAGCGGCTCGACCAGACGCTGCTGCTGCGCGTCCTCGCCAGCCGGCTGCGCGGGTCGAATGCCTTCGGCGCCTTCGCCAGCGACACGTTGATGAAACTCGGCCTCCTGGGCACCATCATCGGCTTCATCATGATGCTGGCGCCGATCGCCGGGCTGGACACCGAGAACCGCGAGGCGGTGCGGTCGTCGATGTCGCTGATGAGCGACGGCATGGCGGTCGCCATGTACACCACGCTGGTCGGCCTGGCGGGGTCGGTCCTGCTCAAGATCCAGTACTCGCTGCTGGACAGCGCCACGGCCAAGATCTTCGCCTTCGCCGTCGACCTCACCGAGGTGCATGTCGTCTCGGCGCTGGAAGCCCGGGTCCCCGCCGAATGATCGACGACTTCGACCTGCTGCCGCGCGAAGACGCCTTCGACCCGTTCAGCGTGGTGCTGTTCAAGGCCCTGCAGATCCTGGCCTTCCTGTTCTTCGTCGCGCTCTTGATCGTGGCGCCGGAGGCGAAGGAGGAGAAGGTCGACAGCAAGGCCGAGTTCCTGATCAGCCTGGACTGGCCGGACAACCATCCCGACGATTTCGACATCTTCGTCCAGGACCCGCTCGGCAACATCGTCTGGTTCCGCCGGCGCGAGGCCGGCTTCATGCTGCTGGACCGTGACGACCGGGGCGGCGTCAACGACTTCGTCCTGGTCAACGGCCGGAAGGTGCTGACGGCGACCCGGCAGGAGCTGGTCAGCATCCGCGGCATCGTCGCCGGCGAATACACGGTGAACGTCTATCACTTCGCGGCGCTGACCGGGCAGCCGGTGTCGGTGACGGTGACCGTCCAGAAGCTCAACCCGGTGGTGAAGATCGTCGCCAAGGAGACGGTCGACCTCGACCAGGGCGGAGCGGAGAAGACCGCGATGCGCTTCACCCTGGATGCGACAGGCGCCGTCACGGAGACCAGCCATATCGAGCGGTCGATCCTGCAGACCTTCCACAACAGCTGGCGGAACGGCGGATGATGTCGCTGCAGACCAGCGTTCTCGGCCTGTCCCTGGCCTATGTGCTGCTGAGCGTGCTGCTGCTGGCCGCGATGATCTGGCTGCCGGTCCGGCGGCTGTTCAAGATCGCCGCGATCCTGACCGCCAGCGCGTTCTACGTCGTGGTCTTCTTCGCCTCGCAGGGGCTGCTCGGCTGGTCGGCGCCGGTGGCGGTGCCGGACCGCTTCCAGGTGCTGTGGACGCGGGTGCTGGAGCCGAACCCGGCGCAGGGCGAGCCCGGCGCCATCCATCTCTGGCTGGAGGAGCTGGACGACGCCAACCTGCCGAGCGGCGTGCCGAGGGCCTATCTGCTGCCCTATTCGCGGGAGCTGGCCGGCCGGATCTCCGCGGCGCAGGCGGAGATCGAGAAGGGCAATCCGCAGGGCGGCCGGTCGCAGTTCTTCGGCAACCCGCCGCACAATGCGGGGGTGATCGGCCCGGTGAACGCCGCCGCGCCACCGGGCGGCGACCCGTCGGGCGGCGGGCTGCTCGACCCGGAGTTCCTCGGCGGCCAGTCGAAGTCGGTCGAGCTGGCGCCCCTGCCGAAGCCGGTGCTGCCGCCCAAGGACATTCCCTGACACCGCACGTCAGGCCGGCCACTCGACGATGTGGTACTCGTACTCATCCTCCTCGACCTCGGTCTCGGAGATCACCTTGTCGCGCACGCTGATGCCGGCGATGTGCACCGTCTCCGGGTCGCCGGAGACCAGCGGATGCCACCAGTACAGATCGTGGCCCTCGGACAGCAGGCGGTAGGCGCAGGTCGAGGGCATCCAGCCGAGATGGTCGACATTCTTCGGCGTGAGCTGCACGCAGTCCGGCACGTAGCGCCGGCGGGTCGGGTAGTGCGTGCAGCGGCAGCTGTGGGTGTCCAGGAGCTTGCAGGCGATGTCGGTGTAGTCGACATTCGGCGTGTCCGGCGGCTCGTCGGCGTCGCGCAGCTTGTGCAGGCAGCAGCGGCCGCAGCCGTCGCACAGCGACTCCCACTCCTTGCGGGTCATCTGGTCCAGGCGCTTGCGGCGCCAGAAGGGCTTGGTTTCGGTCACGATCGAGCGAGGGGCGGCAGCGGCGCCGGGTGCAGCGCCTCGAAGGCGCGGGCGGCGCGCAGCACCAGCGCGTCCTGGAACATCGGGCCGACGATCTGCAGGCCGATCGGCAGGCCCGACGCGGTCAGGCCGCAGGGCACGCTGGCCGCCGGCTGCTGCGTCAGGTTGAACGGATAGGTGAAGGGCGTCCAATTGGCCCAGCTCGACCCGTCCGGCGCCTCCGGCAGGTTCTGCCCGGCGGCGAAGGCCGGGATCGGCAGGGACGGCATCAGCAGCAGGTCCCAGTCCTGGTGGAACCGGTTCATCGCCACGCCCAGCCGGCCGCGGGCCAGCGTCGCCCTGGTGTAGTCGAGCAGCGGGATCGCCGCGCCCTCGGCCGCCACGGCACGCAGGCCGGGGTCGATCAGGGCGTGCTTCTCCTCGGGGATCGAGGACAGCAGCGTCGCCGCGCCGACGAACCAATGGGCGCGGAAGATCGGGCCGGTGTCGGGCAGGTCCAGCGTCACCGTCTCGACCCGGGCGCCGAGGCCGGCGAAGACCTCCGCCGCTTTCGCCACCGAGGCCGCGACCTCGGCGTCGACCGGCGCGTCGTCCAGGGTCGGGGCATAGGCGATGCGCAGGCCGCGGACGCCGTCCTCCAGCCCCTCGGTGAAATCGGTGACCGGGAAGGGCAGGGCGGTCCAGTCGCGCGGGTCGGGCCGGGCCATCGTGGACAGCATCAGCGCCGCGTCGCGCACCGTCCGGGTCATCGGCCCGATATGGGCGACGGTGCCGAAGGGGCTCAGCGGATAGGCCGGCACCCGGCCGAAGCTGGGCTTGAGGCCGAAGATGCCGGTGAAGCCGGCCGGGATGCGGATCGACCCGCCGCCATCGGTGCCGATGTTCAGCGCCGCCATGCCGGAAGCCGCCGCCACCGCCGCGCCGCCGGAGGAGCCGCCGGGCGTCTTCGTCGGGTCCCAGGGATTACGGGTGATGCCGGTCAGCGCCGAATCGGTGACGCCCTTCCAGCCGAATTCCGGCGTGGTGGTGCGGCCGATCAGCACCGCCCCGGCCTCGCGCAGCCGCGCCACCGACGGCGCGTCCTGGTCCCAGGGGCCGGAGGGGTCGACCGTCTTCGACCCGCGCAGCGTCGGCCAGCCGCGGGCCAGGACCAGGTCCTTGACCGAGGTCGGCACGCCGTCGATCGGGCTCAGCGGCCGGCCCTCGCGCCAGCGCGCCTCCGACTGCCGGGCCGCGGCCAGCGCCTCATCGCCATGGACGCCGCAGAAGGCGTTGAGCTGCGGGTTCAGCCGCTCGATCCGGGCGAGGCTGGCCTGCGTCGCCTCGACCGGGGACAGGTCGCGGGCGGCGTAGAGGCTCGACAGCTCGGCTGCCGACAACAGGGCCGGATCGGTCACGCGGGGTCTCCCGGGTCGCTGTGGGGTGGCGCAATGGCGTCGTGCCCATCATCGCCGCCCCGGCGGGCTAATCAAGAGGCAGGGCAAGAGGCGGACCACCATGCTTCCGCCGCGGGCGTTGCCGCGCTATGGCTTGGGGCAGGATTCGAGGAGAGGCCCGTGACCGCTGCGTCGATCGCCGTGATGACCGAGACCGCGATGGTGGTGCGCTTCGGCGAGACCATCGATCCGGCGATCGCCGACGCCATCCACGCTTTGGCGTTGTCGCTGGAGCGCGAGCCGTTCCCCGGCTTCGTCGAGGCCTCGCCCGGCTTCGCCACGCTGGCGGTGTTCTTCGATCCCGACGCCGTGCCGCGTGACCGCGACGAGCCGCCGGCGGCCACGGTGCAGCGGCTGCTGGAGGCGCGGCTGGCGGGGCTCGATCCGGCGGCGCTGGGCGAGCCCCGGCTGGTCGAGATCCCGGTCGCCTATGGCGGCGGCTTCGGCCCGGACCTGGCCGAGCTGGCCCAGCATCACGGCCTGACCGAGGACGAGGTGGTCGCGCTGCATTCCGGCGCGGAGTACCGGGTGCACATGATCGGCTTCAGCCCCGGCTTCCCCTTCCTCGGCGGGCTGGCGGAGCGGCTGGCGACGCCGCGCCGGGCCTCGCCGCGGCTGAAGATCCCGGCCGGGTCGGTCGCGATCGGCGGGCCGCAGACCGGGATCTACCCGGTCGAATCCCCGGGCGGCTGGAACCTGATCGGCCGCACGCCGCTGGCACTGTTCCTGCCGGGCGAGGACCCGCCCTGCCTGCTGGAGGCGGGCGACCGCATCCGCTTCCGCCCGATCGCGGCGGAAGAGTTCGAGGCCCTGGCCGGAGATGCCCAGTGACCGTCGCCGTTCTCGACCCCGGCCTCCTGTCGACGGTGCAGGATCTCGGCCGCTTCGGCCATCGCCGCCACGGCGTGGTGGTCGGCGGGGCGATGGACCGGCGGTCGCACGCCGTCGCCAACATCCTGGCCGGCAACGACCTTGGCGCCGCCACGCTCGAGATGACGCTGATGGGTGCCGTGCTGCGCTTCGAGGCCGAGACGCTGATCGCGCTGGCCGGCGGCGGCATGCGCGGGACGGTGGGCGGCGAGGCGCTGCCGCCGCGCCGACCGGTGCTGGTGCCGGCGGGGGCGGAGCTGCGCTTCACCCCGACGAATATCGGCTGCCGCAGCTATCTGGCGGTCGCCGGCGGCTTCGCCGTGCCGCCGGTGCTGGGCAGCCGCTCGACCTATCTGCGGGCCGGGCTCGGCGGGTTCGAGGGGCGGGCGCTGAAGGCGGGCGACCGGCTGCCGGCCGGGGCGCCGACGGCCCTGGGCGAGCGCCTGGCGAAGCTGCTGGCGGCGGAGCGCGGCGACCGGCCCTTCGCCACCACCGGCTGGTCCGCCGCCGCCGATCTCGACCCGTCGCTGCGGCGCTCGCCGCATGTCCGGGTGCTGCCGGGGCTGCAGGCGACCGCCTTCGACCCCGACAGCCTCGCCGCCTTCCACAATGAGCGCTTCACCGTCAGCCCGCGCTCCGACCGCATGGGCTACCGGCTGGACGGGCCGGCGCTGAGCCTGTCGTACCCCCGCGACCTGCTGTCCGAGGCAGTGACGACCGGCACGGTGCAGGTGCCGCCCGAGGGCAAGCCGATCGTGCTGATGGCCGATGCCCAGAGCACCGGCGGCTATCCCCGCATCGCCCAGGTGATCGAGGCCGACCTGCCGGTGCTCGGCCAGCTGCGGCCCGGCGACGTGCTGCGCTTCGTGCCGGTCGGGCTGGCCGAGGCCGAGGAGCGGCGCCGGCAGGCGCGGCTGGACCTGCGGCGCCTGGCCGCCGGGGTGGCGGTCCACGCCGGGATCTGATTTCGAATATCGAGGGGACGAGATGCGCGCGAAGCTCCGCGACACCGAGATCTGGTTCGATATCGACGGCGCCGGGCTGGTGCCGGACGGCGGCGCGATGCGCGAGCGGCCGACCGGCTTCCTGATCCATGGCGGCCCGGGCTCGGACCACAGCGGCTTCAAGCCGAGCCTGAGCCCGCTGGCCCAGCATCTGCAGCTGGTCTATTTCGACCATCGCGGCCAGGGCCGCTCCGCCCGCGGCGATTCGGCGCGCTACACGCTGGACGAGAATGTCGAGGACATGGAGGCGCTGCGCCGCCATCTCGGCCTTGGCCCGATCGCCAGCATCGGCACCAGCTACGGCGGCATGGTCGCGATGGCCCACGCCGCCCGCTATCCGGAGGCGGTGTCGCACCTGGTGCTGATCGTCACCGCCGCCCATGCCGGCTTCATCGCGCGGGCGCAGGAGATCGTGCGCGAGCGCGGCACGGTGGAGCAGATCGCGGCCTGCGACAGGCTCTGGGCCGGCGGCTTCCGCAGCGAGGCCGAGCTGGAGGCCTATTACCAGGCGATGGGGCCGCTCTATTCCCGCCGCTACGATCCGGCGGCGGCCGCGGCGACGCGGGGCCGGGCGATCCATTCGCCGGATGCGATCAACCGCGCCTTCGGTCCCGACGGCTTCCTGCGCCGGCTCGACCTGCGGCCGGAGCTGGTGCGGATCACCGCCCCGACCTTGATTCTGGCCGGAAGGCACGACTGGATCTGCCCTCCGGAATTCTCCGAAGAGATCCACCGCCTGATCCCGGGCTCGACCCTGCGCATCTTCGAGGACAGCAGCCATTCGATCCGGGTCGACGAGCCGGAGGCGCTGCGGGCCGCGATCACCGGCTTCGTGGCCGGTTGACATCGACCCGCTCCGCCGGCCATCTGCGGCCATGAATTCGGCCCACCGCACCCTGCCGCGCCTGCTGCACCGCGCCCACAACGCCTATCTGCGGCTGCGCAAGCCGCTGACCCTCGGCGCCCGCATGGTGGTGCGGGACGGGGAGGGGCGCTTCCTGCTGGTGCACCACACCTACCGCCCCGGCTGGTTCTTCCCCGGCGGCGGGGTGAAGAAATGGGAGAGCTTCGAGGCCTGCGCCGTGCGCGAGGCGCGCGAGGAGGCGGCGGTCGAGGTCGAATCGGGGGCGCGGCTGTTCTCGGTCTACGCCCATTTCGACCAGCTGCGCTGCGACCATGTCGCGGTGTTCCTGGCCGACCGCTGGCGCCCTTCCGGCGGCCGCCTGTCCTTCGAGATCGCCGAGGCCCGCTTCTTCCCGGCCGATGATCTGCCGCGCGACATCCATGGCGCGACCCACCGCCGGATCCAGGAGATCCTCGGCCACCGCAGCATCGACCCCGTCTGGTGACGCCCCATGACTGAAGCGCCCCCGCCCGCCGACCGCCTGGCCCAGATCCAGGAGTTCCTGTTGGTCTGCGACCAGTTCAAGCAGATCACCCGGCAGAACTATCTGACCGACGGCAGCCGGCGCGAGACCGACGCCGAGCACACCTGGCACATGGCGCTGTACGCCCTGCTGCTGAAGGACGAGATCGGCTTCGAGGTCGACATCGCCAAGGTGCTGTCGCTGGTGCTGACCCACGACCTGGTCGAGATCCATGCCGGCGACACCTTCGCTTATGACGATGTCGGCCGGCAGGGCCAGGCGGCGCGCGAGGCCGAGGCGGCGGTCAAGCTGTTCGGCCTGCTGCCGCCCGACCTGCGCGACAAGGTGCATGGCTGGTGGACCGAGTTCGAGGCCGGCGAGACGCCGGAGGCACGCTACGCCCGCGCGCTCGACCGGCTGCAGGCCTTCGCCCAGAACGTGCTCAGCGGCGGCAAGTCCTGGCACGAGCACGGCGTCACCCGGACCCGCACCTTCAGCCGGATGCAGGAGGCGCTGGACAGCGACCCGACGCTGCGGCTGCTGGTCGAGCGGCTCTACGGGCGGGCCGACCGGGAAGGCAGCTGGGTGCCGGAACCCGGTCAGGCCTGAACGCCCTCCAGCCGGGCGCGGTCTTCCGCCAGCGCCGCGGCGAGCCAGTCGGCGACGGCCCGGATGCGCGGCACGTCCTTCGCCGGACCGGGCAGCACCAGCCAAAGCTCGCGCGTGACCACCGGGACGGGGCCGGACAGTCGCTCCAGATCCGGCTCGCCGTCGGCGGCATAGCAGGGCAGCACGGCGCGGCCGAGACCGGCCTTGGTCGCGGCCAGCATCTCGGTGCCGCCGCTGACCCGCAGCACCGGCTCCAGCCCGCCCGGCTGGTCGCGCAGCCAGATCATCTGCGCCACCGACTCATGCGTCTCGTCCAGGGCGATCCAGCCGTCGCCGGCGGCGCCGCGGGCGCGGTAGACCGCATGACCGATCCGGGCGCCGAGCCGCGCCGCCAGGTTGCCGGCGCGCGGCCGCGCCAGGCGCAGCGCGATGTCGGCATCGCGGCGCTCGAGATCGGCATTGGTCTCGGCGCCGAGGATCGTCGGCTGCAGGCCGGGGTGGCGGCGCCGCAATTCGCCCAGGCGTGGGATCAGCCACTCGGCGGCGAAGCTGGGCAGCGCCGCGATCCGGATCGGGCCGGAGACCGCGGCGTCGCGGTCGCGCGCGGCGTGCTCGATGGCGATCGCTGCCCGCTCCATCGCCTCCGCCTGGGCCGCCACCGCGGCGCCGACCGGCGTCGGCCGGAACCGCCGGTCGATCCGTTCGAACAGCGGCGTGCCGAGCGCGTCCTCGGCGGCGGCGAGGCGGCGCGACACCGTGGTCTGGTCGACCCCCAGCGCCTGCGCCGCGGCGGAGGCGGTGCCATGCCGGGCGAGCGCCAGGACGAAGCGGGCGAGGTCCCAATCCATACCTGCACTATTGCAGGCTCAATCGGCAGAATCTCGGCTTTTCTGCAGGGCCGCCCGGCGTCAGCTTTGGGCCATCGCAACCGGAGACGAAGATGCTTCCCAAGACCCTGCTCGACCACGCCGGCGCCCGGCTACAGCCCGCCGCCCTGTCGGAGGCGGTGCTGGTGCTGATCGACATGCAGCGCGAATACAGCGACGGCCAGCTGTCCCTGCCGGGATGGAGCGCGGCGGTCGAGGAGGCCGCGGCCTTGCTGGCCCGGGCGCGCCGCCTCGGCACCCCGGTCATCCATGTGCTGAACGAGCGCAAGGGCGGGCTGTTCGACGTCGACGGCCCCTATGTCGCCCCGATCGCGGCGGTGGTGCCGGCGGCCGGGGAGGTGGTGGTGAAGAAGGGCCTGCCCAATTCCTTCGCCGGCACCGACCTGGCCGGGCGCATCGCCGCGACCGGGCGTTCCAAGCTCGTGACCGTCGGCTTCATGACGCATATGTGCGTCGATGCCACCACCCGCTCGGCGGTCGATCACGGCCTGTTCTCGACGGTCGTGGCCTCGGCCTGCGCCAGCCGCGACCTGCCGGACCCGCTCGGCGGCGTGCGGCCGGCGGCGGAGGTGCACCGGGCGGCGCTGACCGCCCTGGCCGACCGCTTCGCCGTCGTGGTGGCGCAAGGGGATGCCGTCCGCGACTGACGCGCTATCCTTCTGGGAGTGAAGGCGGCCCGCCGGGGCCGCCGATCCCACCGGGAGGATCGCGATGGCCGCCAAACCGCATGCTTATCCGTCCGCGGAGGTCGAGGCCCGCCTGGCCCGCGACCTGCCGCGCTGGCGCTTTGAGGACGGCAGCCTCCGCCGGCGCTACGAGACGCATGGCTGGAAGGGCACGATGCTGGCGATCGGCGCCATCGGCCACCTGGCCGAGGCCGCCTGGCACCATCCGGAGATCGCCGCCTCCTGGGGCTGGGTCGAGGTGCGGCTGAACACGCATGATGCCGGCGGCGGCATCACCGACCGCGACTTCGCCCTGGCCCGCAAGATCGAGGAGGTGGTGGCCTGGCAGCCGGCCCTCGAAGGAGGCGGGCTGGAGGGCACGCCGTCCAGCCCGCGCTTCGCCTACATCAAGTACGAGTGATGCCGGGCGCAGGAGACCTTCGACCGCCATGCAGCCCTTCGTCTACATCATGGCGAGCAGGCGCAACGGCACGCTCTATACCGGCGTGACATCCAATCTGCCACGCCGCGTCTATGAGCATCGGGAGGGACTCCTCCCGGGCTTCACGTCACGATACGGCTGCAAGCTCCTGGTCTGGTTCGAACCGCATGCGTCGATGATCGACGCCATCGCCCGCGAGAAGCAGATCCAGGGCGGGTCGCGAAAGAAGAAGCTGGACCTGATCGAGGCCATGAATCCGGACTGGCGGGACCTGTATCCCGATTTGATCTAGAGAGCAGACACCTGCCCCCATACCGTCATGGCGAGCGAAGCGTGGCCATCCAGTCCCACGGCCGGAGCGGGTCCCGCCAAGCTGGATGGCCACGCCCCTTCGGGGCTCGCCATGACGGTTCTGGGGATCGCCCGGCCGGCGAAGGCTCAG
Source organism: Inquilinus sp. OTU3971 (assembly GCF_038440215.1). NCBI lineage: Bacteria > Pseudomonadati > Pseudomonadota > Alphaproteobacteria > Rhodospirillales > Rhodospirillaceae > Inquilinus > Inquilinus sp. OTU3971. The sequence goes on from NZ_JASATH010000076.1 coordinate 18,516, forward strand.
CCCTCGCGGCGGCGTTCGAAGCGGACGCCGATGGAATCGGCCTCGGGGAAGACGTCGAGCTTCTCGACCTCGGCCACCGCCCGCAGCACCATCGGATGGGCCATGGCGAGATCCAGCACATGCTCGGCGACGGTCTCGATTAGCCGCACATGCTCCTTCTCGGCCAGGGCCTGCAGGCCCTGCACCAGCCCCTCATAGGAGGGGACGCGGTCGATGTCGTCGCCGATGCCGCCGGACGGCAGCTCGACCTCCATTTCGACGCTGATGCGGACGCGCTGGCGCCGCTCCTCCTCATGGGCATAGACGCCGATCGACATCGGCACGACGAACTGGCGCAGCCGGATCAGATAGGTCGCCGCGCGGGCGGTCTCGGCCGCGGGGAAAGCGGATGACGCAGGCTTCGATCCGGCGCGCGTGACGAGCGGGATCGGGGAACGGTTCGGGGCACTCATGGGGCGATCCGATTGGCGGACGCAAGGCCGTGACTCTGCCGGCCGAGGGTCCGATGGCGAGGCACGGGCGGTCTGGCCGTGCGATGGCCCAGGAACCATCATCCTGCCGCGATCGGCCCGGGAAGGCGAGAGGGAAGTGCACGCATTGCGTGCATGGCTCCCGCCGACCCGGCGAGGCGGATCCTGACCCGATCAGGTCGTCAGCAGGATGGCCCCACGGCCTTCGATCGGCTCGGCGCCGGCGATCTTGGCGACGATGTCGCCGGGCCGCACCAGGCGGTGCATGCACTGCGACCACAGCACCCCGTCGACCCCGGCATGGAGCGGCGTGCGCGCCTGGTCCGGGGAGGCGGTGGGGTCGACGATGTCGGCGACATGCTCGCCGCGGCGCAGCCGGGCGCCGAGCGGCTGCGAATAGGCGATGATGCCGGCGACCGGGGCGCGCAGCATCTCGTTGCCGGCCAGCGGCGTGGCGTCGCACCGCGCCTCGGGCAGCGGGCCGGGCTCGCCGGCCACCACGCCGCGGCGCTGCAGGAAGCGGACCAGCGCGTCGGCGTCGGCCCCGGCGGTGTCGTCGTCGACATCGGCTTGGCCGCGCAGCTCGATCGTCGCCGCCAGGCAGGCGGGCGGCAGCGGATGGGCGTCGCCGAGCAGCCGGCGCAGCACCCACCACGGCGCCGAATTCGCCTCGTCGAACGGGTTGTCGCCGGACTCCTCGGCCAGCAGCACCACCTCGGCCCCGAACTCGCGGGCCAGGTCCTCGGCGTCGGGCCACAGCGGCGTGCCGAGATAGACATGCACCGGTGCCTGGTTGTCGCAATGCAGGTCGAGCACGAGATCGGCGTCGATCGACAGGCCGAGCAGCAGCTGGCGCAGCGCGCCGGTCTCGCCGGCCGGCTGCTGCTCCGCCAGCGCCGCCAGCAGCGCCGCGCGCACCAGCCGGACATTGCGCTCGGCATCATCCGTCAGCTGGCCGGCGATGCGCGGCGCCACGATCGGGGCCAGGTCCGGGTAGTGGCGGTTGAAGTTGCCGCGGCCGTCCAGGGCGAAGCGGCCGATGTGGTACTCCAGCACCGACTGCGACAGGCCGATCGGGTTGGCGACGGGCACCACCACGATCTCGCCGCGGATCGCCCCGGCGGCGTCCAGCGTGTCGAGCCGGCGCAGCAGGTGATGGGCGGCCAGCATGCCCGGCAGCTCGTCGGCGTGCAGCCCGGCCTGGACATAGGCCTTGGGGCGGGCCCCGGGCTGGCCGTAGCGGTGCACGGTGACGGTGCGGCTGGTTCCGAGGGCGGGGGAGGGCAGCGGGATCTGGCTGACGGTCTTGCTCATGGCGGCTCTCTGAAAAACGCCGCCGCACCCTAGCGCGGCGGCCGGGAGAAGGCATCAGCGGCAATGTCGTCTAAATTTTCGCCAGTGCTCCGCTGATTGCTCAAAAATTAATCATCGATGATCGGTCCGTCGGCGGCAAGGCTCGCATTCGGCCCCTCCGGCAAAACCGGCACGGCACTTGCTTAGACCCTCGGCGAAAAGGCGGTTCGTGCCGGTGCCGACAGGGCGGCTGCCGACCGTCAGCCGGAAGGACGTAGGCTGGAGAGGACTCAATGAAGCGGACGTTTTGGGGAACAGGAATAGCGGGGGCGGCCTTGCTGCTGGCCCTGCCGGCGCTGGCGCAGGACGCGCCGGCCGTGCCGGATTCGGGAGCGACGGCCTGGATGCAGACCTCCACGCTGCTGGTCCTGATGATGGCCATTCCGGGTCTGGCGCTGTTCTACGGCGGCATGGTGCGGAAGGCGAACGTGCTGTCGATGCTGATGCAGTGCTTCGCCACCACCTGCCTGATCAGCATCGCCTGGATGGTGCTCGGCTACAGCCTCGCCTTCACCAATGGCGGCGCCTATCTCGGCGATCTCTCGCGCTTCTTCCTCAACGGCTTGCCGGTCTCGGGCGTGTTCACGCTCGGCGCGGGCGGGGCGGCGACCCCGGTCGCCACGGTCATCCCGGAATCGGTCTACATGATGTTCCAGATGACCTTTGCCGCGATCACGCCGGCGCTGATCGTCGGCGCCTTCGCCGACCGGATGAAGTTCTCATCGCTCCTGGTCTTCATGCTGCTCTGGTCGCTGATCGTCTACGCGCCGGTGGCCCATTGGGTGTGGCAGCCGAACGGCTGGCTCTTCGCCATGGGCGTGCTCGATTTCGCCGGCGGCACCGTGGTGCACATCAACGCCGGCATCGCCGGGCTGGTCGCCTGCATCGTGATCGGCAAGCGCAAGGGGTACGGCACCGGCGCGGCGCATGCCTTCGCGCCCCACAACCTGGTCTACAGCGTGATCGGCGCCTCGCTGCTGTGGGTCGGCTGGTTCGGCTTCAACGCCGGCTCCTGGCTCGCCGCGGACGGCCGCTCCGGCATGGCGTTCACGGCGACGCACATCGCCACCGCCGCCGCCGCATTGGCCTGGATGTTCGCGGAGTGGGCGGCGAAGGGCAAGCCGAGCGTGCTCGGCGTCATCTCCGGTGCCGTGGCCGGTCTGGTCGCGATCACCCCGGCCTGCGGCTTCGTCAACCCGACCGGTGCGCTGGTGATCGGCATCGTCGCCGGCATCGTCTGCTTCATCGCCTCGACCTCGGTCAAGAAGGCGTTCGGGTATGACGACTCGCTCGATGTGTTCGGCGTCCATGGCGTCGGCGGCATCGTCGGCGCCCTGCTGACCGGCGTCTTCGCCGACCCGTCGATCTCGGCCGGAGCCGGCGACTATGCCGGCCTGCTCTACGGCAACGCGCATCAGTTCGTGGTCCAGGTCTATGGCGTCGTCGCCTCGCTCGTCTGGAGCGGCGTGGTCACCCTCGTGCTGCTGCTCCTGATCAAGGCGGTGATGGGTCTCCGGGTTTCGGAAGAGGCGGAGCGCGACGGCCTCGACCTCGCCCTGCACGGCGAGGCGGTGCAATAGCGCGTCGCACACTTGGCGGCCAGACTTGGGGCGTCCTTCGGGACGCCCCTCTTTTTTGCCCATGGCGCGGGCTGCCGCTTTTTCGGGCAATGGCAGGCCGGTGGACGCAACCACCGGTCGCGCCGACACGAACTGTGGCGGAGGAGGCTGCGCACTGTTGCGCCTGCCTTCGGGAGGAACGCCATGAAAACCATCGCCATCGGCATCGCGGCGGGGCTGCTCGCCGCCGTTTCGGCCTTCGCCATGGACGAGCCGGCGAAGACCATGACCACCTCGGCCGGTGAGGTCTACACGGACGAGAAGGGCATGACGCTCTACGTCTACGACAAGGACGAAGCCGGAAAGTCCAACTGCTACGACAAATGCGCCACCAACTGGCCGCCGTTCAAGGCCGCGGCCGGCGCCATGGCCATGGGCGAGTGGACCGTCGTCACCCGCACCGACGGCACCGCCATGTGGGCCTATGACGGCAAGCCCCTGTACACCTACATCAAGGACCAGAAGGCCGGCGACGTCACCGGCGACGGCGCCGGCGGCGCTTGGCACGTCGCCAAGCCCGACTGAGCGCTGCCAGAAAAAGAAGAGGGCGGCCGAAGCCGCCCTCTTGCGTTCCTGAACCGGAATCCCGGGTCAGCGGGCCCGGGACATGGCGATCACGGTGTCGCCCATCCGGTTCGAGAAGCCCCATTCGTTGTCGTACCAGCTCATCACCCGGACGAAGGTGCCGTCGATGACCTTGGTCTCGTTGATCGCGAAGATCGACGAGCGGGCGTCGTGGTTGAAGTCGGTCGACACCAGGTCCTCCTCGTAGAAGCCGAGGATGTCCTTGAGCTTGCCGCCGGCGGCCTGCTTGATCGCCGCGTTGACCTCCTCGACGGTGGTCGGGCGCTTGGCGACGAACTTGAAGTCAACGACCGAGACATTCGGCGACGGCACCCGGATCGAGGTACCGTCCAGCTTGCCCTTCAGCTCCGGCAGCACCTTGCCGACGGCCTTGGCGGCGCCGGTCGAGGTCGGGATCAGGTTCTGCGCCGCGGCCCGGGCCCGGTGCAGGTCCTTGTGCATCGTGTCGACGATGCGCTGGTCGCCGGTGTAGCTGTGGATCGTGGTCATGAAGCCGTGATCGATGCCGACCGCGTCATGCAGCACCCAGGCGACGGGCGCCAGGCAGTTGGTGGTGCAGGAGGCGTTCGAGACGATCTTGTGCTCGGCGGTCAGCTTGTCGTGGTTGACGCCGTAGACGACGGTCAGGTCCTCGTCGGTCGCCGGGGCCGAGATCAGCACCTTCTTGGCGCCGGCCGTCAACTGCTTGGCGGCATCGTCGCGCTTGGTGAAGATGCCGGAGCATTCCAGCGCGATCTCGACACCCAGCGCGCCCCAGGGCAGCTGGGTCGGGTCGCGCTGCTGCACCGCCTTGATGCCGTGGCCGTTGACGATCAGCGTGTCGCCCTCGACCGCGATCTCGAACGGCGCCCGGCCGTGCACGCTATCGTATTTCAGCAGATGGGCGTTGGTCTTGACGTCGGCGAGGTCGTTGATCGCGACCACCTCGATGTCCTTGCGTCCGGATTCGATCAGCGCGCGCAGCACCAGGCGACCGATGCGCCCGAACCCGTTGATGGCAACCTTCACGGCCATGTCGTCTTCTCCGATCCGATAAGTCTTACAGCTTGGCCTTGGCGGCGGCGACAACCGCCTCGGCCGTGATCCCGAAATGCTTGTACAGCTGGTCGTAGGGGCCCGAGGCACCGAAGCCGGTCATGCCGACGAAGCTGCCTTCCGAGCCGATATAGTGGTCCCAGCCCTGGCGGACGCCCGCTTCGACCGCGATGCGGACCACGCCCTGGCCCAGCACCCGGCGGCGGTAGTCGGAGGGCTGGCGGTCGAACAGCGCCGTGCAGGGCATGGAGACGAGGCGGGTGCCGATGCCCTCGGCCTCGAGCGCGTCGCGCGCCTCGTTGGCGATCGACACCTCCGACCCGGTGGCCACCAGCAGCACGCGCGGCGTGCCGGTCGCCTCCCGCAGGATGTAGCCACCCTTGGCCGACAGGTTCTCGGCATTGGCGTTCTGGCGCAGCGTCGGCAGGTTCTGGCGGGTCAGCGCCAGCACTGACGGGGCGTCCTCGGTCTCCAGCGCGATCTGCCAGGCCTCGGCGGTCTCGACCGCGTCGCAGGGGCGGAACACCATCAGGTGCGGGATCGCCCGCAACGCCGCGACATGCTCGACCGGCTGGTGGGTCGGGCCGTCCTCGCCGAGGCCGATCGAGTCATGGGTCATGACGAAGACGACGCGCTGGCGCATCAGCGCCGCCAGGCGGATCGACGGCCGGCAATAGTCGGTGAAGGTCAGGAAGGTGGCGCCGTAGGGGATGACGCCGCCATGCAGGGCCAGGCCGTTCATCGCCGCCGCCATGCCGTGCTCGCGCACGCCGTAGCGGACGTAGCGGCCGCCGTACTTGCCCGGCTCGATGTCGGTCGAGGCCTTGGTCTTGGTGTTGTTCGACGGGGTCAGGTCGGCCGACCCGCCGATCAGCTCCGGGATCGCCGGCACCAGCAGCTCCAGCACCTGGCCGGAGGCGACGCGGGTGGCCAGGCTCGGCTTGGTCTCCGAGATCTCCGCCTTGAACTTGGCCAGGATGCCGTCGAGGCCGGAGGGCAGCGCGCCGGTCTTGGCCTGGCGGAAGGCGGCGCGGGTCTCGGCCGGGGTCTTCAGCAGGCGCTGGTCCCAGGCCAGGCGCTCGGCCTCGCCGCGCTTGCCGATCTCGCGCCAGGCCGCGATCGTGGCCTCCGGCACCTCGAAGGGCGGGTAGGGCCAGTCGAGGTTGGCGCGGGTCGCCGCGACCTCGTCCTTGCCCAGCGGCGAGCCGTGGGTGGCGCTGGTGCCCTGCTTGTTCGGGGCGCCCCAGCCGATGATGGTGCGGCAGGCGATCAGGCTCGGCCGCTCATCGGCCAGCGCCGCGTCGATCGCGGCGGCGATCGCGTCGGTGTCGTGGCCGTCGATGCGCTGGACGTGCCAGTGATAGCCCTCGAAGCGCTTCTGGACGTCGTCGCTGAAGGACAGCGAGGTCGGGCCGTCGATGGTGATGTGGTTGTCGTCGTAGAGCACGATCAGCCGGCCGAGCTTGAGGTGTCCGGCCAGCGAGCAGGCCTCGTGGCTGATCCCCTCCTCGAGGTCGCCATCGCCGCAGGTGACCCAGGTGTGGTGGCTGACCAGGTCGTCGCCGAAGCGGGAGTTCAGGATGCGCTCGGCCAGCGCGAAGCCGACGGCGTTGCCCAGGCCCTGGCCCAGCGGACCGGTCGTGGTCTCGATCCCGGCCTCGTGGTCGACCTCGGGATGGCCCGCGGTGTGGCTGCCCAGCTGCCGGAAATGCTTGATCTCGTCGATCGTGATCTTGCTGTTGCCGGTCAGGTACAGCAGCGAATAGAGCAGCATCGAGCCGTGGCCGCCGGACAGGATGAAGCGGTCGCGGTCGGCCCAGGTCGGGGCGGCGGCGTCGAACTTCAGATAGCGGCTGAACAGGACCGTGGCGACGTCGGCCATGCCCATCGGCATGCCGGGATGGCCGCTTTTCGCCGCCTCCACCGCGTCCAGGGACAGGAAGCGGATGGCGTTCGCCATGTCTGAGTGGGTGACGGTCCGGGGGCTGTCGCTCATGGCATCGATCCGTTGCGGGGCACGGGGATCCGACGATGGCCCGCCCAGGCTCTCGTCAAGGCGGGGCGCTCGTCGGGGCGGGCGGCACCATGCAGCCCCGGTGCCCCGGCGTCAATGCCACCAAATGCCCATTTCGGGCCGGAAAGCGGGTGAAAACGTCGGACATTCCGGGTGCCGGGCGGAAGCTCTGGAGGTCCATGTGACGCTGCGCTACACACGTCGGACATAATGGCGGCGGCGCCGGCCGAGAGGGTTTCGGAGAGACGGGATGGAACGGTTCGACGGGGTGCGGCTGCAGCGGGCGGTGCTGGAGGATTTCGCGGCGGCGCTGCTGCGCGGCGCCGGGATGTCGGAGGACAGCGCGGCGGCGACGGCGCGGGCGATGACCGATGCCTCGGCCCGCGGCGTCGACACCCATGGCGTGCGCCTGATCCCGTTTTATCTCGACCAGCTTCAGAACGGTCGGGTCAACCCGGCCCCGGCGGTGACCGCGACCCGCACCGCGCCGGCCTGCGTCGTGGTCGACGCCGATGGCGGCCTCGGCCATCTCGCCAGCTACCGCGCCATCGACGAGGCGGCCAAGCTGGCGGAGGAGACGGGGCTCGCCGCGGCGGTGGTCACCCGCTCGTCCCATCACGGCGCCACCGGCGTCTACACCCTGGCGGCGGCGCAGCGCGGCTTCGTCGCCTTCGGCTGCACCCATGCCGATGCGCTGGTGGTGCCGCATGGCGGGGTGAAGCCGTTCTTCGGCACCAATCCGATCAGCTTCGCCGCGCCGGCGCGGGACGAGGAGCCAGTGCTGCTCGACATGGCGACCAGCGCCATACCGCTCAACCGCGTGCATCTGCGCCGCGACACCGGCACGAAGCTGCCGCCGGAGGTCGCGGTCGGCGACGACGGCGTCGCCACCACCGACCCGCATGTCGCCACCGGCCTGATCCCGGTCGGCGGGCTGGGCTACGGCTACAAGGGCGCCGGCCTAGCGATGATGGTCGAGATCCTCTGCGCCAGCCTGACCGGCATGCCGCACGGCTTCCGCATGACCAAGTTCACCGGCCCGGGCCAGCCGGTTCATATCGGCCACTTCTTCCTGCTGCTGAAGCCGCAGGCCTTCGCCGCCGGCGGCTATGATTCGTCGCTGGCGGCGATTCTCGGGGATCTGCGGGCCCAGCCGGCCCAGGCGGGGCAGGAGGTGATGGCGCCGGGCGACCCGGAGAAGCGCGAGGCGGCGGAGCGCGCACGTCTCGGCGTGCCGCTGGACCGCCGCACCTGGGAGCGGCTGACGGGCTTCGCCGGCACGGTCGGCGTTGCGGTGCCGGAGGCTTCCGTTGACGGGAACCGGAGCGGCGCATAGTTTCACCCGGATGACGCTGGATCTGGAGTCCCGCCGATGAGCGGGTTGACCGCGGAGCTCGACCGCCTGGAACGCGCCCTGGAGCGCCTGGATGCTGCTATGGCCGCGCAGGCGGAGCGCAGCCAGACGCAGATCGACGAGATCGCGGACCGCGTGCGCACGCAGGCGGTGACCGAGATCGAGACCGAGCTGCGCGAGGACACGGCGACCGTGGCGGCGCGGGTCAACCAGGTGATCCAGCGCATCGAGACCCTTTTGGAAAAGTAGCGCCGTGGCCCGGGTCGAAATCAATCTGAACAACCGCCCCTATCCGATCGCCTGCGAGGACGGTCAGGAGGGGCGCGTCCGCGAGGTCGCCACCTTCGTGCAGGAGCGGATCCGCGAGATCCAGGGCTCGGTGCGGACCGCGACCGACACGCATCTCCTGGTCATGGTCGCGCTGATGCTGGGCGACGAGCTGCTCGATCTGCGCGAGGGCAAGATCCCCGGCGCTGCGGCCCCGGCGCCGTCGCCGCTGGACGATCCGGAGCTGTCGTCGCGGCTGCAGAAACTGGCAGATCGGATCGAGGCCATTGCAGCCCGGGTCGAGACGCCCTAAATCTGTTCGCGGAGCGGGGCTGCGCGGTGCGACAGGTCGCTTTGTCCCTGGGGCCGTAGCACTTCTCTTAGGGAGCTGTCCCTGCCGGGACCGTGGTCCCGGCACATGGCACCCACCTGCTGATGCAGGGCCCAAGAGGAGACGATATGACCACCGGCCGATGCGGCTCCGCTACGATCTCTTTTTCCTCCCGCCATGCCTGACGGGACCGAACTGCGCGACGCCAAGAAGGCGTTCCGGGCGGCGGCGCGGGAGCACCGTGCGGCTTATCATCGAAAGCACGGCCCCGGGGCGGGAGAGCGACTCCGTGACATCGTCCTGAAGACGATCCCCCTGCCGCCGGGCGGGGTGGTCAGCGGCTACCTGCCGATCGATGACGAGCTCGACCCGCTGCCGCTGCTGCGCGCCGCGATCGACCGCGGCCATGCCGCCTGCGTGCCGGTGGTGCAGGGCAGGGGCCAGCCCCTGGTGTTCCGCGACTGGACGCCCGAGGCGCCGCTGGTCGAGGGCGTATTCGGCGTGTCGGTGCCGGCGCCCGCGGCGCCCGAGCGGGTGCCCGACCTGCTGTTCGTGCCGCTGCTCGGCTTCGACCGCAAGGGCTTCCGCATGGGCTACGGCGCCGGCTTCTACGACCGCACCCTGGCCGGGCTGCGGGCCCAGCGGCGGGTCGTGGCGGTCGGCGTCGGCTATGCCGGGCAGGAGGTCGCGGCGGTGCCGGTCGGCCTGCACGACGAGGCCCTGGATTGGATCGTGACGGATCGCGAGGCGATCCGCATTGCTGTTTGAGACGGATTTCGGATGCGCATTCTGTTCCTGGGTGATGTCGTCGGCCGTGCCGCCCGTGTGGCGGTGATGGAGCAGGTGCCGCGGCTGCGGCAGCGCCTCGACCTCGATTTCGTCGTGGTCAATGGCGAGAACTCGGCCGGCGGCTTCGGCATCACCCCGAAGATCGCCGAGGAGTTCTACGAAGCCGGCGTCGACTGCCTGACCACCGGCAACCATGTCTGGGACCAGCGCGAGCTGCTGGGCAGCATCGACCGCGACAAGCGGATGGTGCGTCCGGCCAACTTCCCGGCCGGCACGCCGGGGCGCGGCGCCACCCTGCTGCAGGCCCGCGGCGGCCGCCAGGTGCTGGTGGTCAACATCATGGCGCGGCTGTTCATGGACGCGCTGGACGACCCCTTCGCCGCGGTCGACAAGCTGCTCGCCGACATGGCCATGCCGGGCGTGGCCGACGCCATCATCGTCGATTTCCACGGCGAGGCGTCGAGCGAGAAGATGGCGATGGGCCACCATCTCGACGGCCGGGTGACGCTGGTGGTCGGCACCCACACCCACATCCCGACCGCGGACCTGCACATCCTGCGCGGCGGCACCGCCTACCAGACCGATGCCGGCATGTGCGGCGATTACGACAGCGTCATCGGCATGGTGAAGGAGCCGGCGATCGCCCGCTTCATCCGCAAGATGCCGACCGAGCGGCTGACCCCGGCCGAGGGCCAGCCGACAATCTGCGGCTTGGTGCTGGAGACCGACGAGACCACGGGACTCGCCCGCCGGGTCGAGCCGCTGCGGATCGGCGGCCGGCTCGCGCCCACCTGGCCGACCGGTTTCGCCCTGGCCGAATCGGCAGGTTGATCGAATTCAACTTACTTCTCCGCAATCTCGCCTATCCGATTGCGGTGAAACGGAATATCCCGAGCTGGAAACTTTCGTGCCTCTTTCCTCCGGGCCACAAAACCGCCATAGTCTGGGCCTAACGCGGCGCGGGTGACCGTGCGGTGGCGCTTGCCGTCGACGGGCCGGCCGCATATGTCTCCCGCCGCGAGTTTCCCAAGTCAGTCAGGCACTGCCCCATGGCCGGTCATTCACAGTTCAAGAACATCATGCACCGCAAGGGCGCTCAGGACGCCAAGCGGGGCAAGATCTTCACCAAGCTCCAGCGCGAGATCACCATTTCCGCCAAGCTCGGCCTGCCCGACCCGGCGATGAATCCGCGCCTGCGCGCCGCCATCCAGGCCGCGCGCAAGGAGAACATGCCGAAGGACAACATCGAGCGGGCGATCAAGCGCGCGACCGGTGACGGCGACGACAGCGACTATGTCGAGATCCGCTACGAGGGCTACGGCCCGGCCGGCATCGCCGTGATCGTCGAGGCGCTGACCGACAACCGCAACCGCACCGCGGCGGAAGTGCGCTCGATCTTCACCAAGCATGGCGGGTCGCTGGGCGAGACCAACTCGGTCAGCTTCATGTTCAGCCGGGTCGGCGAGCTGGTGTTCCCGGCCAAGGCCGCCAGCGCCGACGCGGTGTTCGAGGCGGCGCTGGAGGCCGGCGCCGACGACGTGCAGAGCGACGACGAGAGCCACACCGTGACCACCTCGGTCGAGGGCTTCGCCGCCGTGCGCGACGCGCTGGAGGAGACGTTCGGCGCGCCGGATTCGGCCGGGCTGGTCTGGCGTCCGCTCAACACCGTCGCGGTGAACGAGGAGCAGGGCGCGGCGCTGCTGAAGCTGTTGGACACGCTCGACGACAATGACGACGTGCAGCGGGTCTCGGCCAATTTCGAGATCCCGGACGAGATCATGGCGCGGCTCACGGCCTGAGCCGGCGGAGGGGATATGGAGCGCGGTGTGAGGAGAGCAGGGGGAACGTTCCGGGCGGCCGCAGCCGGCCGGCCGAGTCCCGCCTGCCCGGCGGCAGGACGCCGATGAGGATCCTCGGCCTCGACCCCGGGCTGCGCCACACTGGCTGGGGCATCCTGGATGTCGACGGCAACCGGTTGCGCTACATCGCCGACGGCCGCGTCGATTCCGACGACAAGGCCGACCTCGCCACGCGTCTTGTGCAGTTGCATGACGGGCTGGTCGAGGTGATCCGGAGCTGGACGCCGGACGAGGCCGCGGTCGAGGAGACCTTCGTCAACAAGAACCCGACCTCGACCCTGAAGCTCGGCCTCGCCCGCGGCGTGGTGCTGCTGGTGCCGGCGCTGGCCGGCCTCCGGGTCGCGGAATACGGCGCCAACCACATCAAGAAGTCGGTGGTCGGCGCCGGCCATGCCGACAAGACCCAGGTCCAGCACATGGTGCGGATGCTGCTGCCGGGGACCACCTTCAAGACGCCGGACGCGGCCGACGCGCTGGCCGTCGCCATCTGCCACGCCCATCACCGCCAGACCGAGGCCAGCATCGCCGGCATCCGGCTGCAGGTGGCGCGATGATCGCCCGGCTGCGCGGGCTGGTCGACAGCGCCGGGGCCGACCATGCGGTGATCGACTGCAACGGCGTCGGCTACCTGGTGTTCTGCTCGCGCCGCACCCTCGGCCTGCTCGGCGGCCCGCGCGAGGCGGTGGCGCTGCACATCGAGACCCATGTGCGCGAGGACCACATCCATCTCTACGGCTTCGCCGACACGGCGGAGCGCGACTGGTTCCGCCTGCTGACCACGGTGCAGGGGGTGGGCGCCAAGGTCGGCCTCGCCATCCTGTCGGTGCTGTCGCCGGACCAGGTGGCGACCGCGATCGCCGCCGGCGACAAGGCGATGCTGGCCCGGGCCGAAGGCGTCGGGCCGAAGCTGGCCGGCCGCATCGCCTCGGAGCTGAAGGACAAGGTCGGCGGCATCGCCCTCGGGCCCAGCGTTGCCGTGTTCCACACCGGGGGCGCTGCGGCCGCGCCGGTGGAGGCGGGCGCCGCGTCCGATGCGGTCTCCGCCCTGGTCAATCTCGGCTACGGCCGGGCCGAGGCCTTCGCCGCGGTGGCCAGGGCCGGCGGCAAGCTAGGCCCCGAGGCGACCGTGTCGGCGATCATTCCCGCCGCCCTGCGTGAGCTGGCGTCATGAGCGGCGACACCGACCGCATCGTCACCGGCGAGCGCCAGGGCGACGACGAGGCCTCGCTGCGGCCGCAGACGCTGGAGGATTTCGTCGGCCAGCGCGAGGTCTGCGACAACCTGCGCGTCTTCGTCACCGCCGCCCGCGGCCGGACCGAGGCGCTGGACCATGTCCTGCTGTTCGGCCCGCCCGGCCTGGGCAAGACCACGCTGGCCCAGATCGTGTCGCGCGAGCTCGGCGTCGGCTTCCGCGCCACCTCCGGCCCGGTGATCGCCCGCGCCGGCGACCTGGCGGCGATCCTGACCAACCTGCAGCCGCGCGACGTGCTGTTCATCGACGAGATCCATCGCCTGAACCCGGCGGTGGAGGAGATCCTCTACCCGGCGATGGAGGACTTCCAGCTCGACCTGATCATCGGCGAGGGGCCGGCGGCGCGATCGGTGCGGATCGACCTGCCGCCCTTCACCCTGGTCGGCGCCACCACCCGGTCGGGGCTGATCACCACGCCGCTGCGCGACCGCTTCGGCATCCCGCTGCGGCTCAACTTCTACGGCACGCCGGAGCTGGAATCGATCGTCGCCCGCGGTGCGCGGCTGCTGGGCTGCCCGCTGACCGACGAGGGCGCGCATGAGATCGCCAAGCGTTCGCGCGGCACCCCGCGCATCGCCGGCCGCCTGCTGCGCCGGGTGCGCGATTTCGGCGCGGTCGCGGGGCTGGCCCAGATCGACGCCCGCGCCGCCGACCAGGCGCTGAAGCGCCTCGATGTCGACGAGGCCGGGCTGGACGCCATGGACCGGCGCTACCTGCGCCTGATCGCGGAGCATTACGGCGGCGGCCCGGTCGGGGTCGAGACGCTGGCGGCGGCGCTGAGCGAGCAGCGCGACATGATCGAGGACGTGATCGAGCCGTATCTGCTGCAGCAGGGCCTGGTGCAGCGCACGCCGCGCGGCCGCATGCTGGGCGACCGCGGCTACCGCGCCCTCGGACTGGCCGAGCCGAAGCGCGCCGCCTCCCAGATCGACCTGCTGGCGGAAGACGAGCCGTGATGAGCCCGCATCTCTTTCCCGTCCGGGTCTATTGGGAGGACACGGACGGCTCGGGAATCGTCTATCACGCCTCCTATCTGCGCTTCGCCGAGCGGGCGCGGACCGAGCTGTTGCGCGCGGCGGGATTCGAGCAGTGGTCGATGCTGGCGCAGACCGGTATCGCCTTCGCCGTGCGCCACTGCGCCATCGATTTCCGCCGCTCCGCCCGGCTCGATGACCAGCTAGTGGTCGAGACCCGGGTGACGGCGATCGGCGGCGCCAGTCTCGAAATGTCGCAGGCGATCCGGCGCGACGGGGACGACATCGTCACATTGCTGCTGAAATTGGCCTGCATCACTCGTGACGGCCGGGCGGCGCGGATGCCGTCGCGGCTCCGCGAGGTCTTCAACGCGATCAAGGGTCAGACCGCGTCACACGCGGCGTAGGAAGGGCGAAGGTATGGAGCAGTCGGTGATCGAAACCGCCCAGGCGGTCGGGCAGGGTGCCGTGCACAATATGAGCATGTGGGGCCTGTTCCTGCAGGCCGACGTGATCGTCAAATTCGTGATGCTGCTGCTGCTGGCGGCATCGGTCTGGTGCTGGGCGATCATCTTCGAGAAGTGGATCCGCGTGCGCCGGCTGAACCGCCAGGCCGATTCCTTCGAGGATGCGTTCTGGTCCGGCGGCTCGCTCGACGACCTGTACGACCAGGTCGGCGCCAACCCGCCCGACCCGATGGCCGCCACCTTCGCCGCCGGCATGAAGGAATGGCGCATCGCCGCCGACCGCGGCATCGCCGCCTCCGGCAGCATGCGCGCCGGGCTGCAGCAGCGCATCGACCGGGTGATGCAGGTGACCATGACGCGGGAGCTCGGCCGGGTCGAGCGCGGCATGACCGTGCTGGCCTCGGTCGGCTCGACCGCGCCCTTCATCGGCCTGTTCGGCACGGTCTGGGGCATCATGAACTCGTTCCAGTCGATCGCCGCCCAGGCCGACACCAGCCTCGCCGTGGTGGCGCCCGGCATCGCCGAGGCGCTGTTCGCCACCGCCATCGGCCTGTTCGCCGCCATTCCCGCCACCACCGCCTACAACAAGTTCTCGAACGACCTGAACAAATACGCCGAGCGGCTGGAGAACTTCGCCGGCGAATTCGGCGCGATCCTGTCGCGCTATCTCGAGGACCGCAGCTGATGGGTGTCTCGCTCTCCCACGCCACCGGCCGGGGGCGCGGCGGCCGCCGCGTCCTCCGCCCCAACGCCGACATCAACGTCACGCCCTTCGTCGACGTCATGCTGGTGCTGCTGATCGTGTTCATGGTCACGGCGCCGCTCTTGACCGTCGGCGTGCCGGTCGACCTGCCGCAGACCCGGGCCCAGAACATCCCGACCAAGGAGGAGCCGCTCCAGGTCACCATCGACGCCGCCGGCCAGATCTACGTGCAGAAGAAGCAGGTGGCGACGGAGGATCTGGTGCCGATGCTGACCGCGATCGCCAAGGCCCAGGCCTCGGCCGCGGGCGGCGGCCCGAACGAGACCCGCATCTTCGTGTTCGGCGACCAGGCGCTGGCCTATGGCCGGATCATGCAGGTGATGGGCGCGATCACCGCCGCCGGCTTCACCCGGGTGGCGCTGATCTCCGAGACGCCGAAGGGCCAGGCCGCTGCCACGCCGCCGGCCGCCGCGCCCACCGCACCGGCACCGAGGCGCTGACAAGAGCCCCATGCGTCCCAGTCTCATCATCTCCCTGGCCCTGCACGCGATCCTGCTGATCGTGCTGATGCTCGGGCTGCCGCTGTTCCGGCGCGACGCGCCGGCGATCGCGGTCGTGCCGGTGGAGATCGTCAGCGCCGATGCGGTGAACGAGGGCGCGACCGGCGAGATCGCGCCGGACCGCTCGCCGGCGCCGGATGCCACCGGCGACGCCGAGGCACCGCCGCCGCCGGCCGCGGCCAAGTCGCCGCCGACGCCGAAGCCGCCGACGCAGCGGCCGGAGCCGCCGAAG
>NZ_JASATH010000077.1:0-34301 GCF_038440215.1 Inquilinus sp. OTU3971
GGGGTCTTCTTCACCTCTCCTTGGGGAGTGGTCGAAATCGCCGGGCGATTTCGGGTGAGGGGGTGGCGCCGGCCCGTCCGCTCACGCTAGCCTCCGGAACGGGAGGACCACGCATGACCGACCTGACCGCCCGGCTGGAGGCCTGCTATTCCGGCGCCGTCTACGACGTGCTGCGCGACCTGGGCCATGCCAATTGCGTGCTGCCGCGCACCATCCTGGCGATCGACCCGGACACAAGCGTCTGCGGCCGCGTCTTCACCATCCGCGGCCGGCCGGACGACACCGTCGATGCGCATCAGAGCCTCTTGGCCTGGACCGAGCTGCTGACCGTGGTGCCGAAGGACCATGTCGCCATCTGCCAGCCGCAGGACGACGTGCGGGCGCTGATGGGCGAGCTGTCGGCCGAGGCGCTGCAGTCGCGCGGCGTGCGCGGCTACATCGTCGACGGCGGGTCGCGCGACAATGCGTTCATCCGCAAGCTGGGCTTCCCGGTCTTCGCCCGCTTCCGCACTCCGCGCGACATCGTCGCCGCCTGGGTGCCGGAGGCCTATGGCGAGCCGATCACCATCGGCCAGGTGCGGATCGCCACCGGCGATTGGGTGGTGGCCGACATCGACGGCATCGTCGTCATCCCCGCGGCGCTGGCCGAGGAGACCGTGGCAAAGGTCGAGGAGGTGATGCAGCAGGAGAACCTGGTGCGGAAGGCGATCCTGGACGGCGTGTCGCCGCAGGAGGCGTATCTGCGCCACGGCAAGTTCTGACCCCTTCCCCTGCCGCGGCCGGGACCCCACATCGAAGGTCCAGCACACAGCAGGGCCGAGCGCCATGAGCGAGAAGCCGAGGAAGATCCCCGGACCCGACCATCCGATCACGGTCACGCCAAACCCGGGCCGGGTGGTGGTCACGGTCGCTGGGAAGGTCGTCGCCGACAGCCGCAACGCGCTGACGCTGCGCGAGGCGAGCTACCCGCCGGTGCAGTACATCCCGCGGCGGGACGTGGACATGGCGGCGCTGCAGCGCACCGACCACGCCAGCTATTGCCCCTACAAGGGCGACGCCGCCTATTACAGCATCCCGGCGGGCGGCGAGCGGACGGTGAACGCGGCCTGGACCTACGAGGCGCCCTACGACGCCGTCGCCGAAATCAAAGACCACGTCGCCTTCTACCCGGACCGAGTCGATTCGATCACCGAACAGCCGGCGAGCTGATCCCCACGCGCCAAGGGCGTCGAGCATCTTAGCGTTGCCTCTCCCGCCTGGCGGGAGAGGTCGGGCTCGCGTCAGCGAGACCGGGTGAGGGCTGGCCCAGGCCTCGACAAACTCCCCTCACCCGGAGCCGCTTCGCGTCTCCGGCCTCTCCCGCAAGCGGGAGAGGCAACATCTCAGCGCCTTGGGACGATCAAGATAGCCCGATCCGGCCTCGTCTTGCTCTACGGGAACAGCCCGGGCGCGTCCGATCGGTGGCAGACGCAGCACAGCTTGTTGCCGTCCGGGTCCCGCACATAGGCGCCGTAGTAGCTGGGATGGTAGTGCGGCCGGGTGCCGGGTGCGCCCTCATCCACCCCGCCCGCGGCCAGCGCTGCGCTGTGGAAGGCGTCCACCTGCCCCCGCTCGCGCACGTTGAAGCCGATGGTGACGCCGTTGCCGAAGGTCGCCTTGCCGCCGTCGATCGGGCGGCAGATCAGGAATTCCGGGCCGCTGTCGCCCTCCGGCACGTAGCACAGCCAGCCGGCGACGCGGTCGTCGAGCTGGCAGCGCAGGCCGATCGCCGCCAGCACCCTGTCATAGAACTGCTTGGCCCGATCGATGTCGTTCGTGCCCACCGTGATGTGGCTGAACATGGCCCTCCCCGCGGCACATGGCCTTCAGTGTCCCACGCGTCAGGCTCGCCGGCCGACGCGACAGGGGTTGGCCCAGCATAGCCCCCGGTGTCCTCCGAACAAAGCGGCAACACCCTGGAAATTCCTTCCAATTCTGATTTGAATGCCGCGGCCCGGGCCGGAACCGGCGCTGTCCAGCCGCTATTGATGCCATACCAACACAGAACGGCCCCTGCCCCGGAGTGCCGCCGCGGAGGATGGAGATGGACACGATCGGCCCCCTGACCCAGCAGATCCACAACGATCTTCTCGCACTGATCGGCGAGCGGACCGAGGATTATGCCGCCGAGGCCGGCGGCGATCCGCGGGCAGTCAGCGGCGCGCTGATCGGCGCCCTCGCCTTCCTGACCGGGCAGATGATCGCCGCCGCGGTCGAGGCCGAAGGCGTCACGCCCATGCTCGAACGGGCCAGCGCCAACATGCGCGTCGGCGCCGAGGCCGGCGTCGCGCCGGTGCGGACCATCGACACCGGCGTCACGGTGCACTGAGAGCTCAGGTGTCCGCCTCCGTCATCCGCCGCACCTCCTCGCGGATCGAACCGAGGATGCGGTGGCGCAGGCGGATGAACTCATCGGTCTCCGCGATCTCCGGCGCCCGCGGGCGCGGCAGCGGCACCGGCACGATCTCCTTGATCCGGCCCGGCCGGCTGGACATCACCGCCACCCGGTCGGACAGGTAGACCGCTTCGTCGACATCGTGGGTGACGAACAGCACCGCCAGGCGGTGCGCCTCCCAGATATCGGTCAGCAGCTCCTGCATCTGCTGCCGGGTCAGGGCATCGAGCGCGCCGAACGGCTCGTCCATCAGCAGGATCTTGGGCCGGTAGCACAGCGCCCGGGCGATGGCGACGCGCTGCTTCATGCCGCCGGACAGCTGGCTGGGCCAGGCATCGGCGAAGCGCGCCAGCCCGACCAGCGCCAGATGCTCGCGCGCCGTCTGCTTCACCTGCACCGCCGGCAGGCCGAGGCCGCGCAGGGCGAATTCGACATTGCCCAGCGCCGTCAGCCAGGGCATCAGCGTGTAGCTCTGGAACACCACACCGCGGTCGCGCCCCGGCCCCGTGATCGGCCGGCCGTCGACCAGCACCGCGCCCTGGTCGAACTCCTGCAGCCCGGCGACGATCGACAGCAAGGTCGACTTGCCGCAGCCTGAGGCGCCGACCAGCGACACGAACTCGTTCTCGCCCAGCACCAGGTCGATGCCCTGCAGCACCTGCAGCCGGTCCTGCTTCTGCCGGTCCTGCCGTTGGACGAAGCTCTTGGACAGGGACCGGACCTCGAGCCGCGCCGTCATCGCCGCGCCCGCTCATAGGGGAACAGGCGCTGCGCCAGCGCCTTCATGCCCTGGTCGGTGACCAGGCCGAGCACGCCCAGCACCAGGATGTAGCCGATGATCGTGTCGGTCTGGAAGAACCGCTGCGCCGTGGTGATGCGGTAGCCCAGGCCGGAGGTGGCGGCCACCAGCTCGGCCAGCACCAGCCAGGTCCAGGCCCAGCCGAGGCTGATCCGCATCGAATCCCAGATCCCCGGCAGCGCCGCCGGGATGACGATCGACATCAGGATACGCCGCGGCTTCATCTCCAGCGTGCGGCCGACATCGATGAAGTCCCAGGGCACGCGCTTGACGTTGTCCATGATCAGCAGGACCTGCTGGAAGAAGGTGCCGATCCAGATGATCAGGAACTTCTGCAGGTCGCCGGTGCCGCTCCACAGGATGGTCAGCGGCACGAAGGCGACCACCGGCATGTAGCGGACGAAGTCCACCACCGGCTCGACCAGCGCCTCCCACACATGGTAGCGGCCGATCAGCACCCCGATCGGCACCGCGACCACCGTCGCCAGCAGGAAGCCGACCAGGATGCGGTAGATGCTGATCGCCGCGTCGTCCCACAGCTGGCCGGACTGCGCCAGCAACCACAGCCGGTTCGCCACCTGCACCGGCGAGGGCAGGAACAGCGGCCGCACCAGCCCCGTCAGCGTCACCGCCGCCCACAGCAGCAAGAGGCCGAGGAAGACCAGCGCGGCGATGCCGGCGAAGCGCGCCGGCGTCAGCCTGGTGTCGAGGCGGAAAAGGCGCGGCCGGCCTGCGGTCATCTGTCCAGGATCACTGCGTCACGGCGGCGACGAAGCGCGGATCGATCAGCCCGGCGGCGTCGACGTCGCCCTGCAGCAGCCCCGCGGCCTGGGCCGCCTTCTTGACGTCGAGGATGACGTGCTGGGCGAAGGCGCCGGTCAGCTGGGTCTTGTTGTCCGGCAGGGTGTAGAAGGTGACGCCGTCGAAGGCGGTCGACAGCTCCTCCGGCGACGCCCCCACCGCCTTGGCGATGATGGCGCGGCCGCCCGCCGTGTCCTTGGCGTAGTCGTCATGGGCGGCCTGCCAGGCGCGCAGCAGCGCCGCGATCTGGCCCGGCTTCTCCTTCAGCACCTCCTCGCGCACCACGAAGACGTCGGAGACCAGGCCCGGATCCTCGGCCGCCGTGTAGAGCAGCTTGACCGCAGGGTCCTGCGCCCGCGCCAGGGTCAGATAGGGCTCATAGGTCACCGCCACCGGCACGCGCTTGGCGATCAGCGCCGCGCCGGCGTCCGAGGCCGGCATCGGCACCGATTTGACGTCGGCCAGCGTCAGGCCGTTGGCCGCCAGGGCATAGTTCAGCAGGATGTGGCTGGTGGTGCCCTCCTCATAGGCCACCTCCTTGCCCTTGAGGTCGGCGATGCCCTTGACGTCCGGGCCGGCCAGGATGGCGTCGGCGGTCATGCTGACGTCGAGCACGGCGACGATCCTGATCGGCAGCCCGGCCGCCGCCATCACCAGCGCGGTGTGGGTGGCGATGTTGGCGCCGTCCAGCTGGCCGCTGGCCAAAGCGGCGTTGACGTCCTTGTCCTGGGTGAAGTTGACGATCTCGACATCCGACAGGCCCTGGGCCTCGAACAGCTTCTTCTCCGCCGCGACATGCCATAGGCCGTAGCCCAGCCAGGGCTCGATGCCCATCTTGAAGCCGCCGGCCTCCGGCTTCGCCGGAACCGCTTGCGCCGCCGCCGGGCCAACCCAGGCCAGACCCGCCATGATCGCGGCCGCCAGAACCAGGCCGCGCGTCCCGCCATGATGTCCCATAGCCATTCCCCTGCTGAAGGCACGGCCGTTGGCCGCCGCGCTGTTTTTACGGAGCGACAATTCATAAAGTGGCGGCTCGCAGAGTCAATCGACGCTCCGTATAAAGTCAGACGTATTTTCGCACTCGCGGGACAAGGCCATGAGCGACGCCATCCGAATCCACGACCTGTCGACGCTGTCCGCCGCCGGCCGCCATGCCCTGCTGGCCCGGACCGAGGCCGATCTCGGTCCCTTCCTCGACGCCGTCCGGCCGATCGTGGCGGCGGTCAAGGCCGAGGGCGACGAGGCCGTGGCCCGCTTCACCCGCGACTTCGACAAGGCTTCGGTCTCGGCCGACGGCCTGCGCGTCAGCCAGGAGGCGCTGGACACGGCACCAGGCCTGCTGGAGCCCGAGGTGATGGCGGCGATCGACTTCGCCGCCGACAGCATCCGCCGCTTCCACGAGGCGCAGCTGCCGGAGGAGATGTGGTGGAAGGAGGTGCGCCCCGGCGTCTTCGCCGGCGACCGCATCCGGCCGATCCCGTCGGTCGCCTGCTACGTGCCGCGCGGCAAGGGCGCCTTCCCGTCGGTGGCGATGATGACCACGATCCCGGCGCTGGCGGCGAAGGTGCCGAATGTCGTGATCATCACCCCGCCCGGCCCGAACGGGCAGGTCGACACCGCGACTCTGGCGGTGGCCAAGCGGGTCGGGGTGACGCAGGTCTTCGCCGCCGGCGGCGCCCAGGGCGTCGCGGCGGTGGCCTACGGCACGGCGACGATCCCGAAATGCGACAAGATCGTCGGCCCCGGCAGCCCCTATGTCGTCGCCGCCAAGCGCCTGCTGGCCGACGCGATCGACACCGGCACCCCGGCGGGGCCGAGCGAATCCATCATCCTGGCCGATGGCAGCGTCGACGGCGCGCTGGCGGCGCTGGACCTGATCATCGAATCCGAGCACGGGCCCGACAGCTCGGCCTGGCTCGTCACCGACAGCCGCAAGGTCGCGGAACAGGCCGCGGCCGCCCTGCCGGGGCATTGGGCGGAGATGAGCGAAGTCCGCGCCGGCTTCTCCCGCACCGTGCTGACCGGCCCGCGCGGCGGCATCGTGCTGGCACCGGACTGGGATTCGGCGATCGGCTTCGTCAACGATTACGCGCCGGAGCATCTGCAGGTCCTGTCGCGCGATCCCTTCGCCGATGCGGCGCGGATCGACCATGCCGGCGAGATCCTGCTGGGCCCCTACACGCCGGTGACGATCGGCAATTTCGTGCTCGGCCCGAACGCAGTGCTGCCGACCGGCGGCCATGCCCGCACCGCCTCGCCGCTGTCGGTGTTCGACTTCCTGAAGCGGACCTCGATCGGCTATGTCAGCGCCGCCGGCTATCCCGCCCTGGCCGAACAGGCGCGGCGGCTCGCCACCTACGAAGGCTTCGACGGCCACGCCCGCGCCGTCTCCGAGGTGCGCGATCGGCTGCTGAAGCGAAGCTGAGCATGGCCGAGACCGTCACGCTGTGGCGCCCGGTCGGGCCGGAGGAGCTGCGCCTGATCCGGGAGGCCGGCATGCGCGCCTTCCCGCCCCGCCTGCCGGAGCAGCCGATCTTCTACCCGGTGCTGTCGGAGGAGTACGCGATCAAGATCGCGCGCGACTGGAACGTGCCGGCCAGCGGCTCGGGCTATGTCACCCGCTTCCGCGTTCGGCGCGACTTCCTCGACCGCTACCAAGTCCAGGAGGCCGGCGGCCGCAGCCACCTCGAATACTGGGTCCCGGCCGAGGACCTGCCGCCGCTCAACGCGGCCATCGTCGGCGAGATCGAGGTTGTGGCGGAGTTTCGCAAGGAGCAGACGTAGCGCTGTCAGCGTGGCTCGTGCTCTTCCGCCTTCGGCTGCACTCGCACCTCACGGCCTCGCTGGCCGGTCCTCCACCATTTGCGCGGGGACGAAATCTCGAGGCACGGCTACAATGCAGTCAGCTGAGTCCACGGAGCGCGCTGAACCGGGACGGGACGCAAGCCATGCGTTGCCCAGCCTGTGACGCAGACAATTCTGCCGCAGCCAAGTTCTGCGAGGCTTGCGGCACGAGTTTGGGCATGCCGTGTCCCCGATGCGGTCACGGCAACCGCCCGAACAGCCGCTTTTGCGTCGAGTGCGGCGCAGAACTTGCCGGCTCGACGCCGGCTGCCGATCGTGATGCGAAGTTGGGCGCGCTCGCGCCGTCGTCTTATACGCCCCCGCATCTGGCCGAAAAGATCCTCGCGTCTCGGAGTGCGGTCGAGGGCGAGCGAAAGCAGGTCACCGTGCTCTTCGCCGATATCAAGGGCTCGACCGAACTCATCCAGACGTTGGACACCGAGGACGCCCAGCGGCTCCTCGATGGCGCGGTCAAGGTGATGATGGACGCCGTGCATCGCTATGAGGGGACGGTGAGCCACGCGTTGGGCGACGGGATCATGGCGCTGTTCGGGGCACCGATCGCCCACGAAGACCACGCCGTTCGCGCCTGCTACGCCGCTCTGGCACTTCAGGACGGGATGCGCCGCTATGCCGGGCAGACCCACGGGGCGCTGGTCGAGGCACGGGTCGGGCTGAACAGCGGCGAGGTGGTCGTGCGGTTGATCAGCGATGACCTGCACATGGACTACACGGCCATGGGCCGGACTGTCCATCTCGCATCCCGACTGGAGCAGCTGGCCCGCGAAGGCAGCTGTCTGCTCACAGCGGAAACGCTGAAGTTGGTGGAAGGCTACGTGCAAGTTCGCACGGTCGGGCCGATCGCGATCAAAGGTTTGGATCGACCGGCCGAGCTGTTTGAGCTCGTGGGGGCCGGCGCGGCGCGGACGCGCCTGCAGGCATTGGCTGCTCGCGGCCTGACTCGTTTTGTCGGACGTCAGGCCGAACTGGTCGCCGTGCACCGCGCCCTCGATCGAGCTCAGATCGGCCATGGCCAGCTGGTGTCCTTGGTGGGTGAGCCCGGTGTTGGGAAATCGCGGCTTGTCTGGGAGGTCACCCACTCTCACCGAACGCAGGGCTGGCTGGTGCTGGAGAGTGGCTCCGTCTCATACGGGAGGGCGACGTCCTGGCTGCCGGTGATCGGTCTGCTCAAGGCCTATTGCGGGATCGGACCCCGCGACGATGCACGCTCCATCCGCGAGAAGCTGACCGGCAAGCTGCTCACGCTGGATCGCAAGCTGGAGCCAGACCTGCCGGCCTTTCTGTCTTTGCTCGACGTGCCCGTCGAGGAGGAGTCCTGGCAGGCCCTCGACCCGCCCAAGCGCCGCCGAGAGACGCTCGACGCCCTGAAGCGCCTGCTGCTGCGCGAAAGCCGCGAGCAGCCGCTCCTGCTGATATTCGAGGACGTGCACTGGATCGACTCGGAGACCGAGGCCCTGCTCGACGGCCTTGTCGAGAGTCTCCCCACGGCCCGCATTCTTCTGCTCGTCAACTATCGACCGGAGTACATGCATGGCTGGGGGCGAAAGACCTATTACACGCAGATCCGGATCGACCCTCTCCGGCAGGGCAGTGCCGAGGTGTTGCTCGATGCGCTCTTGGGGACAGACCGCACGGCCGGCGATGGTGGAAGGGTCGGGAGCGCGCATGCGGGCCCGCCTCTGCCCGACCTGAAACGACTCCTGATCGAGCGGACCGAAGGCAATCCGTTCTTCCTGGAGGAATGCGTCCGCACACTGGTCGAAACCGGCGCGCTTGTCGGCGAACGGGGAGCCTACCAGCTGACATCGGAGGTCGCGGACATTCGCGTGCCGGCGACGGTACAGGCGGTCTTGGCAGCCCGGATCGATCGGCTCCCTGCAGAGCAGAAGCGGCTTCTCCAGACAATGGCGGTGATCGGCAAGGATGCGCCATTCGCACTATTGCGCGCGATCACCACCGAGGCCACGGGCACAGCTTCGCGCGATCTGATCACGGAGGAAGAGCTGAGAGCCGGCCTGGCTCACCTTCAGGCCGTGGAGTTCCTCTACGAAGCGAACGTGTTTCCCGTGCTGGAGTACACATTCAAGCATGCCCTCACCCATGAGGTGGCGTATGGGAGCCTGCTGCAAGAACGCCGCAAGGTGCTGCATGCCCGCATCGCCGCCGCCATCGAAACGCTGTATCCCGACCGGCTTGCCGAGCATGTGGAGCGCCTGGCCCATCACGCCCTGCGGGGAGAATGCTGGGACAAGGCGCTCAGCTACTTTCGCCAGGCTGGACATAAGGCCGTGGCCCGCTCGGCGAATCGGGAGGCAGTCGTGTTTTTCGAACAGGCCCTCGCTGCCCTCGAGCAACTTCCAGAGACCCGTGACACTCTGGAGCAAGCCGTCGATCTAAGGCTTAGCCTTCGACAGGCGCTTCTTCCGCTCGGTGAATTTGAACAGATCATAGGCCATCTTCATAAGGCCGAGACTATCGCCGAGCCCCTTAACGACCAGCGCCGGCTTGCCCGTACCCTCTGCTGGATAGCGTATTCATACTGCTTCACGCTCGGCGACAATGAGCGGGCAATCAAGACCGGAGAGCGCGCCCTTGCCATCGGCCGCGCACTCGAAGATGTTCCGCTGCATGTCATAACAACGTTCTACCTGGCCTTCCCGCACTGGCAGCAGGGTGACTATCGCCAGGCGATCGACGGCTTCAAGTGGATTGCGGTCAATCTCCAGGACGAGCTGATCCGCGAGCGCTTTGGCATGGCCGGTTATCCGTCAGTGCTCGCTCGCGGCCTGTTGGCCTGGTGCCTGGGCGATATCGGTGAATTCGCCGAAGGAAGGGTTTATGCGGAGGAGGCGATCCATCTGGCGGAGGCGCTCGACCAACCCTTCAGCCAGTGCGTTCTGAGAACGTGGCTGGGTCATTTCTATATAGGTCAGGGCGATCTGTGCACGGCGACCTCTCTGCTCGAGCAGTGCTGCGCGCTCGTCGAGCGATGGAACCTCCCGCGCCAGGGAGTCTTTGCTGCCTCGCTGCTGGGCGTCGCACATGCCCTGGGGGGACGCCCCGCCGACGGCATGCCGTTCCTGGAGCAAGCAGCTGCACAGCTTGAATCCGAGAAAGGGGCTGCCGAGAACCGCCTTGCCATCCCGCTATGCGAAGGTTTTCTGCTGGCCGGCCGGATCGAGAAGGCGATCGGGCTCGCTGACCGTGCCCTCGACATCTCCAGGACGCGGAAAGAACGCGGATACGAAGCGCAGGCCCTCCGGCTCCTCGGAGAGATCGCCGCGCGCCGTGATCCACCCGATGTCGACGCCGCCGAACGCCGCTACCGCGAGGCTCAGAAACTGTCTGAGGATCTGGAGATGCGGCCGCTCCAGGCCCATTGCCATCTCGGCCTCGGCAAGCTCTTCCGACGAACGGAAAGAGCGCAGATGGCGGGCATTGAACTTTCTGCGGCCATCGACATGCTGCGCACAATGGATATGACCTTATGGCTGCCGGAGGCGGAGGCCGAACTGGCGGAAGTGACAGCATTGCAGTCGGCGAGGCGGGTCGGACTGCAACCCTCCCGTCACCGGCGTCTGCGCTGACTCCGCGCTTGTGAGAGCCTCGTGCGGATCATGCCAAGCCTCCGGAGCAAGTCTCTGGCTTCGCTTCCAACAGTATCGTCATCGCGAGCCGAAGGCGAAGCGATCCAGCGGCACGATCTCTGGGTTGCCACGCCCCTTCGGGGCTCGCAATGACGCCCACAGTGGCAGGTGGCCCGATCAGATCGACGCCAGATACCCCCCATCCACATACAGCACCTGACCGGTGACATAGGCGGCGGCGTCGGAGCAGAGGAAGACAGCGGGGCCGACCAGGTCCTCCATCCGGCCGAAGCGGCCGGCCGGGATGGCGGCGAGCATGCGCTGCTGCCAGGCCTCGTCCTGGTAGAACACCTCGGTCAGGGCAGTGCGGAAATAGCCGGGGCCGATGCCGTTGACCCGGATGCCGTCCTTCGCCCATTCGGTCGCCAGCGCCCGGGTCATGCCGACGAGGCCGGTCTTCGAGGCACCGTAGGGCACGGCGCCGGGCACCCCGACCTCCGAGGTCAGCGAGCACAGGTTGAGGATGGCGCCGCCGCCGCGCGGCTTCATCAGCAGCGCCGCGGCGCGGGCGCAGAAGAAGGCGCCCTTCAGATTGGTGTCGACGATCCGGTCCCACAGCGCCTCATCGACCGCCAGCGACGGCCGCACCTCCTCCACCCCGGCATTGTTGACCAGGATGTCGAGCCCGCCCAGCGCCGTGGCCGCGGCGGCGAAGACACGGTCGATGCCGCCGGTCTCGGCGACGTCGAGCACGACCGGCACCGCCTGGCGCCCCCGTTCCCGCACCGCCTCGGCCACCCGGTCCAGCGCCGCACGGTCGCGGCCGGCCAGGGCGATGTCGGCGCCGGCTGTCGCGAGGCCGAGGGCCAGGGCCTCGCCGATGCCGCGGCCGGCCCCCGTCACCAGCGCCCGCCGCCCCGCGAGCGGCCCCGAAACGGGATTGGCCATGTCGTGTTCTCCTGCCGGATGCAGCGCAGGCTTGCGCGGCGCCGGGAGCGGGTCAAGGGCCATAGGCATCCTGTCCGTCCTCTTGCCAATCCGATCCCGAGCGGTTAACCATGGGTCATGGTCACCACGCGCTCCCTGCGAATTAGCCACTAGGCCCCGGGCCGGCCACGCCGGCTCCCCCGGGGTCTTCGTCCGTGTGCTGTTCGCGATCCCTGGGAGAAGACGATGACCATGACCCGCGACGATGCGCAGGTTCTCTTTCATGTGGTCGGCATGGCCGACACCAACCTGCTGCCCCGCCTGCTCGATCATTTTTGCCTGCGCGATGTCGTGCCCGAGCGTGTCTCGGCCGAGCGCCAGGGCGACGAGATGCGTGTGACCATCGCCGTCCGCCGCGAGGACTGCCCGGAATGGGAGATGGTGGCCCGCAAGCTGGGCCAGATCTTCGTGGTCAAGAGCGTGCTGACCTCGGTCGCCGACGAGGCCGACGAGGCAGCGGAGCGGCAGGCCGCCGCGGGCTGAGCCCAACCATGCCGTCTGCGCATGCGTTGGCGTGACGGAGCCGTGCTATCCGGGAGTCAGGTCGCCCGCCAAGCGGGCCGGCCCCTCCCCTCACGATCCGGCCGGCCCATGACCTCGTCCCCGCGCCAACCCGTGCTGATCGCGCTCCTGGTCGCCGGCGCCTTCTTCATGGAGAACCTGGACGCCACCGTGATCGTCACGGCGCTGCCGGACATGGCGGCCTCCTTCGGCGTCCGCGCGGTGGACCTGAATGTCGGGCTGTCGGCTTACCTCCTGACGCTGGCCGTGTTCATCCCGGCCAGCGGCTGGGTCGCCGACCGGTTCGGCGCCCGATCGGTCTTCGCCGCCGCGATCGTCGTCTTCACCCTGGCCTCGGCCCTGTGCGCCGCCAGCGACAGCCTGTGGAGCTTCACCGCCGCGCGCATCCTACAGGGCATCGGCGGCGCCATGATGGTGCCGGTCGGCCGGCTGGTGGTGCTGCGCAACACAGCCAAGCAGGATCTGATGCGGGCGATCGCGTACATCACCTGGCCGGCGCTGGCGGCCCCGGTGCTAGGCCCGCCGGTGGGCGGGCTGATCACCAGCATCGCCTCCTGGCGCTGGATCTTCCTGCTCAACCTGCCGCTCGGCGCCATCGCCCTGGTGCTGGCGCTGCGGCTGATCCCGAACGACCGCAGCGAGGATCGCCGGCCCTTCGACGGGCTCGGCTTCCTCCTGTCCGGCATCGCCTGCCTGGCGCTGATGCTGGGGCTCGACCTGATCGGGCACGAGCAGATCCCCTGGGCCAGGGTCGGCCTGCTGCTGGCCACCGCCCTGCTGCTGGGCGCCTGGGCAGTGCGCCACGCCCGGCGCCACCCGCACCCGCTGGTCGGGCTGGCGGCGCTGGCGATCCACACCTTCCGGGTCACCGTCCGCGGCGGGTCGCTGTTCCGGGCGGTGGTCAGCGCCGTGCCCTTCCTGCTGCCGCTGATGTTCCAGCTCGGCTTCGGGCTGGACCCGGTCAGCTCCGGCCTGCTGGTGCTGGCGCTGTTCGCCGGCAATCTCGGCATGAAGCCGATGACCAGCTGGGTGCTGCGCAGCTTCGGCTTCCGCACCGCCCTGCTGGCGAACGGGGGTGTGCTGGCGGCGACGCTGTTCGCCTGCGCCCTGCTGACCCCGTCGACGCCGGTGGCCCTGACCGCGGCGCTGCTGGTGGTCAGCGGCGCCGCCCGGTCGATGCAGTTCACCAGCCTGAACACCCTGGCCTTCGTCGACGTCCCCAAGCCGGAGATGAGCGCCGCCAACACCCTGTTCAGCGTGATCCAGCAGATCTCGGTCGGGCTGGGCGTGGCGCTGGGGGCGATCGCGCTGCGGGCGGCCGAGGCCTCGGGCCTGGCCGGCGGCTCGACCGTCGCCGAATATCAGATCGCCTTCGCCCTGCTCGGCGTGGTGGCGCTGCTGTCGCTGATCGATTACCTGCCGCTGCGCCGCGACGCCGGGACCGAGGTCAGCGGCCACCGCCAACAGCATTCCGGCTGACTACGTCGGACATAACCGCTAGGGTCCGTCCGGAGACGGGGCGGAGCCGACCCCGATGACCGATACGGGAGAGACGCAGATGGCAAGCAAGGTGGCGCTGGTGACGGGGGCCGGGTCGGGCGTCGGCCGCGCGGTGACCCTGGCCTTCCTGAAGGACGGCTACAAAGTGGTGCTGGCCGGCCGCCGGCAGGACGCTCTGGCGGAGACGATCCAGCTGTCGGGCGTCCCGGCGGAGCAGGCCCTGGCGGTGCCGACCGACGTCACCGATCCCAAGAGCGTCCGCGCCCTGTTCGATGCCGCCAAGGCCCGCTTCGGGCGCCTGGACGTGCTGTTCAACAATGCCGGCGTCAGCGCCCCGGGCGTGCCGCTGGAGGACCTGACGTTCGAGCAGTGGAAGGCGGTGGTCGACACCAACCTGACCGGCCCGTTCCTGTGCACCCAGGAGGCGTTCCGGATCATGAAGGACCAGGACCCGCAGGGCGGCCGGATCATCAACAACGGCTCGATCTCGGCCCATGTGCCGCGGCCGAACTCCGCCCCTTACACCGCCACCAAGCACGCCATCACCGGCCTGACCCGGTCGACCTCGCTGGACGGGCGGAAATACGGCATCGCCTGCGGCCAGGTCGATATCGGCAACGCCGCCACCGACATGGCCTCGAAGATGGCCAAGGGCGTGCCCCAGGCCGACGGCTCGATCAAGCCGGAGCCGCTGATGGACGCGGCCCATGTCGCCAGCACCGTGCTGATGATGGCCGCCCTGCCGCTCGACGCCAATGTCCAGTTCGTCACCGTGATGGCGACGAACATGCCCTTCATCGGGCGAGGGTGATACCCAGGGCGGCTCTTGACCGCTCCTGGGCTACCCGACCAAGCTGGGCGATGATAGTCAAGGGCACGGCCCGCTCCATCCAGGCAACGGGGCAATGCCCTCACCGCCAGAAAGGCCCGGGATGAGCCAGGAGGCCGAAGACATCCTGAGGGAACTGCGGTCCTCCTTGCTCTTCGCACCGGATTTTCCCAAGCGTGTGAGTTGCTCCATTGCTGAATGGGAGCTTCTGACGGAAGGAGAGAGGCGGGCGCTTGACCAAGCCTCTCTCGAGGCCGCGCAACGTGCGCGCACCGAATATCGCCGCTGGGAAGAGGATGTGCGAACGCTCGGCAAGGCGCGCTACACGCCAGCAATCCCGCTGTTGGCACAGCTTTGGCGGGATTGCGCGCTAAAGCCGGTGCGGGCGAGCGTAGGCCACGCACTTCTGGCCATGGACGATCAGGCTTCCTACGACGCACTGGAGTCGCTGATCGAGGACAGGGAACCCATTTCCGTCCATCTCGGCATACGCGCCGTCTTCCGCCGCAATCCTCTCGCCGCTTTCGACCGGTTTGCGCCGCTGTTCGGGGAGCAGGACATCACCGCGGTCACGATTGGCCACGAGACGCTGTCACTTTTCGTGCCATCGATGGTGTTGGCGGACGGCACCCCGTGCTGGATCGAGAGCGAGGCGCCGTCCTGGTTCAAGCAAGATCTCCGTTGGCTGGCACTCTGTGCCGGGCTATGCCGGGACGAGAGGCTCGGCGACCCGGCCCGCATGGCGCTGCGCCACGCCGATCCGGGCAGTGCTCTGCGCGCGCTGGAGGCCGCCCGCGCGAAACGTCCGCCTCCGACCCCGCCGACTACTTGTGCCATCGGCGACCTCGTGGCGCGCTACCGGGCCGGGGATCATCTGGGCACGTGGCGGGAGGCCCGCGCCTTCTCCGCCATTGCCGGGGATTTGCGCGCAGAAATCGCCGCGCTGGCCGGCGAAACCATGTTGCGTACGGCCCGCAACGTCACGCTGATATCCGAAAGGCTGCAGCGGGCAGGATGGCAGTCCCTCGGCCCCATGCGAACGCTGCCGGAGCCCGCTGACGAGGCACGGATTGCGGCGATCGAGCAGATGACGGGCGCAAGACTGCCGCCATCCCTGGACGCATTCTGGCGCGTGGTCGGGGGTGTGAACTGGGTATGGGATTGCGACCAGGGCGCAGGCCCCGTCGTCGCCGATCTGCCTTTGGCAGGCATTGATACGGATGCCCTGTCGATCGAACCCTGCTGCACCATCGAATCGCTTTGCTTCGAGGTTTGGGAGGAACAGAAGGACGTGCTCCACCCGGATCTGATCGGTCCTTTCCGGCTGGAGCTGGCACCTGACCGGCTGCACAAGATGCAGGTCAGCGGCGGCCCGCCTTACGCGATCGAACTGCCTTTCCCGGGCGCCGATCCGCTGTTCCGGCAGGAAGACCACGCCCTCCCCTTCGTCGATTATCTGCGCGACTGCTTCGCCTGGGCCGGGTTTCCGCACTTGAAGCACCATACCGATCACGCGGCCGCGCGACGCTTCGTCGACATTCTCGGCCGAGGGCTGGAGCCGTTCTGATTTCGGGCGGGTTTTTCAGACGACCTGTCAGGCCTACGCCTCCCGCACGTAAGGCGTGGTCGTGGTCAAGATCCGGAAGCCGAGCCGTTCCAGGATCGGCCGGCTTTCGGAGGAGGCGTCGACGGTGAGGAAGCGGAAGCCCCGCTGCTTCGCCTCGGCGGCGCGCCTGGCCACCAAGGCGCGGTAGATGCCGCGGCCGCGCCAATGCGGCCGGGTGGCGCCGCCCCACAGATCGGCGAAGCCGGTGCCGGGATGGAACCGGACCCAGCCCGCCGAGACGCAATGCCCGTCGGCCATGGCGAGATAGACCGACAGCCGGTCCGGCGCCGCCGCGAGCTCCGCCCCCAGCACCTCCGACCGCCAGTCGTCGTCGGTGCCGTAGACCGCGGCCATCAGGTCGTCGATGGCGCCGAACCGCACCGGGTCGACCACCCGCTCGATCGTCACGCCCGCCGGATCGACCGGCGGCGGCAGCGCGCCGTCGAGGTCGAGCACGACCAGCGTCTCCGGCTCCTCCGGCACGAAGCCGGCGACCTCCAGGCGCTGGCCGAGATCGGCCGGCTTGTCGTGGCCGTACAGCTTCCACTCGACCGACCGGCCTTGGCTCGCGAAGAAGGTGGCCTCCCGGATGATCGCCGCGGCGGCCGAGGCGGCATCGAGCCGGCTCCACTGCACGAAATTGTCATGCGCCCCCGGCCCGGGGCCGACGATGCGGGTGACGTCGGGCAGCTGCTCGACCCGGTAGGCCGGATCGGCCTGCACCGGGGCCCGCCGCAGCTCGGCGTCGAAGCGCCTCAGGATCTCGGTCTCATCCATCCCGTCCTCCGCTCGACCTGCTTGCCCCGGGCGCCCCTTATGGCCGATTTTGAGGCCGGCTGCGACCGCAGCCCTGCCTGTTTCGGAGGAATCGTGAACGGCACCCTGCTTCTGGCCTCCGGCCTCGCCGGCTTCGCCTACGGCATCTCGCCGGGACCGGCGGTGCTGGCCCTGTTCGGCATCTCCGCCGGCCAGGGGCGCCGGGCCGGCGCCACCTTCCTGTGCGGCCATCTGGTCGGCGACGCGCTGTGGTCGGCGCTGGCGCTGACCGCGATCATCGGCGCCCAGGTGATCGGCCCGGCGGTGTTCGACGCGCTCGGGCTGATCTGCGGCGCCTATCTGCTCTGGCTCGGCTGGTCGGCGCTGACCGTGCGCCGCGGCGCCGACGGGACGATCGACACCTCGGTCCGCCGGCCGCTGCTGCGCGGCCTGCTGTTCGGCGTCAGCAACCCGAAGGGCTATCCGGTGGCGGTCGCGACCTTCACCGCGCTCCTGACCAGCTACGCCGCCAGCCTGACCTGGTCGGAGCTGCCGGCCCTGGTCGCCGCCGCCTGCCTCGGCGCCGTCGGCGCCTATGTCATCCTGGTCGGCGTCACCGGCGCCTCGGCGGTGCGCGGCTTCTACCGCCGGCACGAGATCTGGTTCGTCCGCGCCTCCGGCCTGCTGTTCCTCGGCTTCGCCCTGCACGCCCTGGCCGAGTCGATCACCGGCTTCGCCGCCCGCCGGAATTGACCGAGATGTCTGCTCCGCTGACCGTCGCCTTCGACGCCGACGACACGCTGTGGCACAGCGAATCCGTGTTCGAGGAGACCCATGGCCGGCTGGTCGCCCTGCTCTCCCCCTGGGTCGATGCCGGGACGCTCGAGCACACCCTGCTCGACACCGAGGCGCGCAACCTGAAGACCTTCGGCTACGGCGTGAAGGGCTTCACCCTGTCGATGATCGAGACCGCGATCGAGATCACCGAGGGCCGCATCGGCGCCGCCCAGATCCGCACCATCCTCGATCTCGGCAAGGCGATGATGGACCACCCGGTCGAGCTGATCGACGGCGTGGTCGAGACGCTGGACTCGCTGGCGCCGGAGGCCGAGGCGGGGCGGATCCGGCTGATCGTGATCACCAAGGGCGACCTGTTCCACCAGGAGAGCAAGGTCGCCCGCTCCGGCCTCGCCGAGCGGTTCGAGAGCGTCGAGATCGTGGCCGAGAAGGACGAGGCGACCTATCGCCGGATCCTGCAGCGCGGCGGCACGGCGCCGGACCGGTTCCTGATGATCGGCAACTCGATGCGCTCGGACATCCTGCCGGTGCTAGACCTCGGCGGCCAGGCGGTGCACATCCCCTACCGCATCACCTGGGCGCATGAGGCGGTAAGCCGGCCGGAGGTGGCGCCGCCGGGCTTCCACACGCTCGACTCGATCCGCGAGGTGCCGGCGCTGGTGGCCAGGCTGGCCGGCTGAGGCGCTACCGCACCCCGCAGGGCGCGACCACCTGCTTCAATCCCGTGGCGTCTTCCGGCAGCCGGAAGGTCAGCGCCAAAGCGGGCTTGCCGGCGTCGGGCGGTCGGATCTCGGCGGCCAGCGCTCGCCCCGGTTGCGACAGCCAGCGCGCGGCCTCCGGCTTCGACAGGGCGAAGCTGAAGGTGAACACCGTGCTCTCGCTCCACCAGCCGGAGACCAGGCGCGGCGCCGACCGCTCTCCGGCGAAGGCGATGGTCAGCCGCTTCTGGCGCTCGCCGATGCCGTCCGGCCCCTCGAACGAATCGGTGTCGAAGCCCAGCGTCTCCGGAATCGTGAGTTGCGCCGTCATGTCGGCATCGGGGCGGCAGCCGATGACCAGCTGTGCGGGCGAAGAGCGTTCGCCGGCGCGAGCAGTGCCGGCCAGGGATGCGGTCTGCAACGGATTCTCCGGCTGGGGCTTGGCGACGGTCCAGCCGGTCTCCGCCGCCGCGGCGCCTCCGGACAGCGTCGCGAGGACCAGGCCGATCGCGGTCAGGCGTCTCGAACGTGACATGCTGCCCCTCCCCTTCATCATCAGGCCGGCCGGCGCGGCACGACCATGTTTGCGATCATGATCTGCACCGGCTCATCCGCCTGGTTCAGGGTGGTGATCCGCGTCTTGACCATGCCGCGGTCGGGGCGCGACTGGGACGGCCGGATCTCCAGCACCTCGCTCTCCACCCGCAGCACGTCGCCGGGGCGGACCGGCCGGGGCCAGCGCATCTCGTCGGTGCCGCCGCCGATCAGCCCATTGGCCGGCAGGAACTCGCCGCCGACCAGGAGCTTCATGGTCAGCGCCGCGGTGTGCCAGCCGCTGGCGGCGAGGCCGCCGAAGAAGGTCGCCTTCGCCGCCTCCTCGTCGAGATGGAAGGGCTGCGGGTCGAACTGAGCGGCGAAGGCCTTGATCGCCTCGGGCGTAACCGCGACGGTTCCAGAGCCGAAGCGCTGCCCGACCTCGATGTCCTCGAGATAGAGGCGGCGGGCGGCGGCGTCTTCGGGCGGCATCGGCGTGTCCTCCATGACTTCGCCCAGCATGGCGCGGCGGGATCAATCGCGGAAGAGCGCGATGGCACTGGTCCGCCCGGCCGCGATGGTCTACATCCCGCGCATGACCGACACCGGATTGGCCACGCGCAAGGCCGCCGTCGAACTGCTGCGGGCCGTTCTGGCGCAGCGGCGCCCGATCGACGAGGCCCTCGATTCCCATCTCGCCCTGCAGGGCATGGAACCGCGCGACCGTGCCTTCACCCGCCTGCTGCTGACCACCACGCTGCGCCGCCTGGGCCAGATCGACGCGCTGATCGACGGCGCGCTGAAGACGCCGCTGGCGCGCGGCGCCGCCACGGTGCGCGACGTGCTGCGCCTGGGCCTGGCCCAGCGCCTGTTCCTGGCGACCCCGTCCCACGCCGCGGTCGACACCTCGGTCGAGCTGGCCGGCCTGACCGGCTTCGCCGGCATGAAGGGGCTGGTCAACGCCGTGCTGCGCCGCCTGGCCGAGGACGGGCCGGCCCTGCTGGCCGGGCAGGACGCCGCCCGGCTGAACACGCCGGACTGGCTGTGGTCGCGCTTGGCCGAGGCCTATGGCGCCGCCACTGCCGCCGCCATCGCCGAGGCGCATCTGCACGAGGCGCCGCTCGACCTCTCGATCAAGGCCGACCCCGATCTCTGGGCCGCGCAGCTCGACGCCCGGCCGCTGCCGACCGGGACGCTGCGGCGCGAGGCCGGCGGCATGGTGCCGGAGCTGCCGGGGTTCGCCGAGGGCGCCTGGTGGGTGCAGGACGCCGCCGCCGCAATTCCCGCCCGGCTGTTCGGCCCGGTCGAGGGCCGGCGCATCCTCGACCTCTGCGCCGCGCCGGGCGGCAAGACGGCGCAGCTGGCCGCCGCCGGCGCCGCGGTCACCGCGATCGACCGCTCGACCCGGCGGCTGAAGCGGGTGGCCGAGAATCTCGAACGACTCGGCCTCGCCGCCGAGCTGCACACCGCGGAGGCCGAGACCTTCACCGGCGCCGCCCCCTATGACGGCGTGCTGCTGGACGCGCCCTGCAGCGCCACCGGCACCATCCGCCGGCATCCCGACGTACCGCGGCTGAAGGGGCCGGAGGACGTCGTCAAGCTGGCCGCGGCCCAGGCCCGGATGCTGCGCCGCGCGGTCGAGCTGGTCCGGCCCGGCGGCATCCTGATCTGGTGCACCTGCTCGCTGCTGCCCGAGGAGGGCGAGGCGCAGATCGACCGGCTGCTGGCCGAGGACGAGCGCCTGGCCCGGGTGCCGGTGGCGGCGGCGGAGATCGGCGGGTCGGCCGAGCTGCTGACCCCAGCCGGCGACGTCCGCACCCTGCCCTCGCACTGGCCGGATCTCGGCGGCCTCGACGGCTTCCACATCGCCCGGCTGAAGCGACGAAGCTGAGGCCTCCGGCCGTTGATACAATAATCAGACAAAAACAATTTGCGCTCCGCCGCGCTCTCTTCCACAGTTCCGCCCGAACGAGGCCGGGATCACCGGGGACAGGGAGGAACGGGGCGGGATGGCGCTTCTGGAGCTGCGCGACATTGCCAAGCATTTCGGGGCGATTCACGCCCTGACCGGCGTCAGCTGGTCGATCGAGCCCGGCGAGGTGGTCGGGCTGATGGGCGACAACGGCGCCGGCAAGTCCACCCTGGTCAAGGTCATGGCCGGCAACTTCCCGCCGACCTCCGGCGAGATGCTGCTCGAGGGCAGGCCGGTGCATTTCCACAAGCCGGTCGACGCCCGCGAGGCCGGGATCGAGGTGGTCTACCAGGACCTCGCCTTGGCCGACAACCTGACCGCCGCCGCCAATGTGTTCCTCGGCCGCGAGCTGAAGAAGGGCTGGCCGGTGCGGCGCCTCGACCACGGCGCCATGAACCGGAAGGCGCAGGCGCTGTTCGCCGAGCTGAAGTCGGAGACCCGGGCCGGCGACCTGGTGCGGCTGATGTCGGGCGGCCAGCGCCAGGCCGTCGCCATCGCCCGCACCCGCCTGGCCAACGCCAAGCTGATCCTGATGGACGAGCCGACCGCGGCGATCAGCGTGCGCCAGGTGCATGAGGTGCTGGAGCTGATTCGCCGACTGCGCGACGGCGGCATCGCCGTGATCCTGATCAGCCACCGCATGCCCGACGTGTTCGAGGTCTGCGACCGGGTGATCGTGATGCGCCGCGGCCGCAAGGTCGCCGACAAGCGCATCGCCGACAGCTCGCCCCAGGAGGTGACGGGCCTTATCACCGGCGCGCTGGAGGCGGCGTGATGGCGACGGCGACGATGAATTTCGACAATGTCCGGCGGCAGGGGCCGCTGCATCGGATCATGTCGTCCCAGATCACCTACGTCCTGGCGGCGCTGGTGATCCTGATGGTGGTGATGGCCATCGCGTCCGACAAGTTCCTGACCGGGCGCAACCTGCAGAACGTCGCCCAGAACTTCTCCTACATCGCCATCGCGGCCTTGGGGCAGACGCTGGTGATCATCCTCGCCGGCATCGACCTGTCGGTCGGCTCGGTGATGGCGCTCGGCGCCGTCGCCACCAGCCTGGCGATGACCTGGAGCGCCGACTGGCCGGTCTTCGTCGACTGGCCGGGCCTGGCCCTGGCCTTCGGCGTGCTGGCGGGCGTCGCCGCGGGCGGCGTGGTCGGGCTGGTCAACGGCCTGCTGATCGCCCGGCTGGGCCTGTCGCCTTTCGTCACCACGCTCGGCATGCTCAGCGTCTGCCGCAGCCTGGTCTATGTCGTCACCCAGGGCCGCGGCTCACCCACCGCCGGGCCGGCCAAGGACCTGTTCCGGACCCTGGGCAACGAGCCCATCTTCGGCACCGTGCCGCCGTCGCTGATCTACATGGCGGTGCTGGCGGTGATGATCTGGTACCTGCTGCGCCACATGCAGTGGGGCCGGCACGTCTTCGCCATCGGCGGCAACGAGAAGGCGGCGGCGCTGACCGGCGTGCCGGTCGAGCGGGTCAAGATCTCGGTCTACGTCTTCTGCAGCGCGCTGGCCGGCTTCACCGGCGTGCTGTTGCTGGCCTGGCTCGGCTCCGCCCCCGCCAACACCGCGGTCGGCTACGAGCTGCGGGTGATCGCCGCCTCGGTGATCGGCGGCGCCAACCTGACCGGCGGCCTCGGCGGCCCGCTCGGCGCCATCACCGGCGCGGCACTGATCGAGGTCATCCGCAACGGTCTGATCCTGGGCGGGGTGCAGCCCTACTGGCAGGATTTCTTCGTCGGCGTGTTCATCATCCTGGCGGTGCTGCTGGACCGCATCCGGTCCAAACGCGCGGCCTGAACGGCCACGCCGACAAACGAGTTCAACAAGGGGAGGATCGATTATGAAGAAGCTTCTTCTGGCCGCGGTGGCGCTGGGTGCCGTCCTGGCCATGACCGGCGGGGCGAGCGCGCAGGACAAGCCGCGCTTCGCCCTGGTGCCGAAGGCCATGAACAATCCGTATTTCGACCTGTCGCGCGACGGCTGCATGGACGCGGCCAAGAAGCTGAACGTCGAATGCGTCTATATCGGCCCGGTGGAGCACGAGCCGGCCAGCGAGGCGCAGATCGTGCAGGACCTGATCACCCAGGGCATCGACGGGCTGGCGATCTCGGTCGCCGATGTCGACGCCATGACCAACGTCATCAACCAGGCGGTCGAGGCCGGCATCCCGACCATCACCTTCGACGCCGACGCGCCGGGGTCGAAGCGCCAGGCCTTCGTCGGCACCGACAACTACGCCATGGGCAAGGCGATCGGCGAGATGGCGGCCAAGCTGAAGCCCAGCGGCGGCACCTACGCCATGGTCTCGGGCGGCCCGGCCGCGGCCAACCTGAACGACCGCGTGCGCGGCGTGATCGACGGGCTGGGTGCCGGCTGGACCCAGGTCGCCGGCTCGCCGCTGTACTGCAACGACGACGCCGCCCTGGCGGTGCAGCAGCTGCAGGACACGCTGACCGCCCATCCGGACATCGACGCGCTGCTGCCGGTCGGCGGCTGGCCGCTGTTCGTGCCGGACGCCTTCCGCAACTTCGCCGAGCCGATCAAGGCCAAGCTGGCGTCGAAGGAAGTCGTGCTGGTCTCGGCCGACACGCTGAAGCCGGAGCTGGAGCTGCTGCGCGACGGCTACGCCAACGGCCTGATCGGCCAGCAGCCCTATGAGATGGGCGCGCTGGCGATGGAGATGCTGGCGAAGCTGAAGAAGGGCGAGAAGGTCGAGGAGATCACCTATGTCGGCCTCGACACGGTGACCCCGGACAACGTCAAGGAATTCCTGGCGAAGGCGAAGTAAGCCTTTCGGGGTAAAACAGGCCGGGGCGGCGCGCCGCCCCGGCCCCTTATTTGGCGCCACGGTTTCGTCACGGTTGTGACGCGCCCGGCCGCTTGTTATGAGGACGATCATGGTCAAGCCGGTCGTGATCGCCCCCTCCATCCTCTCCGCCGATTTCGCCCGCCTGGGCGAGGAGGCTCGTGCCATGACGGAGGCCGGGGCCGACTGGCTCCACCTCGACATCATGGACGGGCATTTCGTGCCCAACATCACCTTCGGCCCGACCGTGGTGAAGGCGCTGCGGCCCTGGTCGGCCCTGCCCTTCGACACCCATCTGATGATCGGCCCGGCCGATCCCTACATCCCGGCCTTCGCCGAGGCGGGGGCGGACCGCATCAGCTTCCACCCCGAGGCCGGGCCGCACCCCCACCGCACCGTCCAGCTGATCCGCTCGCTCGGCAAGTCGCCGGGCGTGGTGCTGAGCCCGGGCACGCCGATCGCCATGGTCGAGGAGCTGCTGGGCGACATCGACCTGGTGCTGGTGATGACGGTCAATCCCGGCTTCGGCGGGCAGAGCTTCATCGAAAGCCAGCTCGACAAGATCGCCCGGCTGCGCGCCCTGATCGACAAGAGCGGCCGCGACGTGCGGCTGGAGGTCGATGGCGGCATCACGCCGGAGACGGCGCCGCGGGTGATCGCCGCCGGCGCCGACACTCTGGTCGCCGGCACCGCCGCCTTCCGCGGCGGCCCTGGCGCCTATGCCGCCAACATCGCCGCGATCCGCGGCAAAAGCTGAGCCATGAGGAGCCCGCGCAGCCTCACCCGCAACGTCCACGACCAGCTGGCGCGGTTCGCCTATTCGAACCCGCTCTACTCCGTGGCGCTGGGGCGCAAGGGGCCGCGCGATCTGCTGATGGTGCCGCCCGACCCCTGGCCGGGCGATGCCGAGCGCGGCGCCGCCCTGATCGCCGGGACCTACCGGCTGGGCGGCCAGACCTATGAGGCGGCCGCGGCGGCGCCGTGGGAGCCGTACGGCGCCGCCCCCGACTTCATCGCGGCGCTGCACGGATTCGAATGGCTGCGCGACCTGCGCGCCGCCGGCGGCGACCAGGCCCGGCGCCAGGCCCGGCGGCTGATCGACCATTGGATCGAGCGCTACGACCGCTGGCACCCGCTGACCTGGCAGCCGGACATCCTGGGCCAGCGCATCGCCAGCTGGCTCGGCGCCCACGACTTCTTCTGCGCCAGCGCCGACGACGATTTCCGCACCCGGGTCTTCGCCAGCCTGTCCCGGCAGCTGCGCCACCTGACCCGCGTCGCCGACGGCGACCCGGTCGACCCGCGCCAGATCCAGACCGTGCGCGGGCTGGTCTACGGCGCCGTCGCCCTGCCCCAGGGCCGGCCGCGGCTGGACCAGGCCCAGCGCATCCTCGGCAAATGCCTGCCGCGCCAGATCCTGCCCGATGGCGGGCACATCCAGCGCAACCCAGCGGTGCACCTGACCGTGCTGCGCCAGCTGATCGACATCCGTGCCGCCTTCCGTGCCGCCCAGGCGCATGTGCCGGACGCGCTGCACCTGGCGATCGACCGGATGGCCCCGGCGCTGCGCCTGCTGCGCCACGGCGACGGCGGCTTCGCCCTGTTCAACGACGCGCAGGAGGGCGAGCCGGTGCTGATCGACGCCGTCCTGTCCCAGGCCGATTCCAAGGCCCGGGCGCCGAAGAGCGCGCGGCACAGCGGCTTCGAACGGGCGATGGCCGGCCGCACCCTGCTGCTGCTCGATGTCGGCGCGCCGCCGCCGGCCGGCGCCGATGACGGCGCCCATGCCGGGCTGCTGTCCTTCGAGATGTCGGTCGGGCGCGAGCGCATGATCGTCAATTGCGGCGCCTGGCCCGGCCGCGGCAGCGCCGAGGACAGCGCCTGGCACACCGCGCTGCGCGGCACGCCGGCCCATTCCACGCTCAGCGTCGCCGGCCGCGATTCGGCCGAGGTGCTGCGCGACGCCGGCATCGGCAAGCGGCCGCACAGCATCGAGGTCGACCGGCAGGAAACGCCGCAATCGGTGCTGATCGACGCCTGGCACGACGGCTATCGCGAGGCGCTGGGGCTGATCCACCGCCGCCGGCTGGAGCTGTCGGCCAATGGCGACGAGCTGCGCGGCGAGGACATCCTGTTCGCCGAGACCGACACGGCGCGCGGCCTGCCCTTCGCCATCCGCTTCCACCTGCACCCGGCCTTGCAGCTGTCGCCGGTGCAGGGCGGCAGCTCGGTGATCATCCGCCTGCCCGGCGGCGACGGCTGGCGGCTGCGCGGCTATGGCGGCGAGGTGGCGCTGGAGGAAGGCATCTATGCCGGCCGCGGCATCGACCGGCGCAAGACCACGCAAGTCGTGATCTGGGGCGAAGTCGGCGCCGAGAGCACCGGCGTGCAGTGGATCCTGCGCCGGGAACGGCGGCTGGCCTGACGTCCGGGCCTTTACTGGCGGTCTCCACGCATTATATAATCCCCTGACCAAGGGATTGTTTTTGAGGAACGGCCGAATGCCCGCGGCTGTTGAACCCACTGGAGAGTCGGTCTTCACCGCCGCGGAGGTGCCGGCGATCCTGAGGCTTGCCCGGGTTCGGGATCACCGCCTGGTGACCAAGCGCGATGTCGACAAGCTGATCGATCAGCACATCGTTCCAAGGCCTTACGCCTTCGTGAAGAATTCGAAGCGTTGGCTGAGAACCCGGGCGATCCACGTGGCGGCGGCGGAGTTCGACCTTCGTCGTGAACTGCCTATCCCGGCCGTGCGGCATCAGGGCCTTCGAGACTATCTCCGCTTTGGCATGTCCGAGCTGTGGGTATCGGACAATGTGAGGATCAACCTCAAGGGATCGATTGGGCGCGTGGATACGGCAATACAGCGGTACAAACGCCTGATGGGCATGATCGTCGTCGACCCGAATGTCCAGAGAGGCGAGCCTGTGATTCGCGGTACGCGCATCACGGTCCACACCATCGCCGAGATCGCGAGGCAGGGTGCCGGGACAGATGAGATCCTGCGGGACTATCCGGCGCTCGATGCCGAGAAGATCGAAGCGGCCTGTCTGTATGCGGACGCCCATCCGAGGCGGGGTCGCCCCGCCCTGCCGAAGGGCTCGACGGAGGTTCTCCGGATTTCGGTGGACGACGTCGACAGGCGGTGGTCGGAACGTCGGTGAAGCTACTGATCGACGAAAATCTGAGCCCCGGCCTGGCAGAACTGGCGCGACAGCGCGGCCTTCATGCGCAGCACGTGAACGAAATCGGACTCAACGGAGCGGGTGATCCGATCCTCATGAAGAGGATCCTGGACGAGGAATGGATCCTGGTCACCAACAACGGGCAGGAGTTCCTTGCCCGATACGAGTCGAGAGCCCCGCTGCATGCGGGGCTCGTCATATTGATGGCCGCCAATGGCCGACGAGAACAGGAAGCGGCTTTCAAGGCCGCCGTGATCCATCTCGAGTCCTGCCATCCCGACCCGACCAACAT
The DNA here is from genome assembly GCF_038440215.1 of Inquilinus sp. OTU3971. Classification (NCBI taxonomy): domain Bacteria; kingdom Pseudomonadati; phylum Pseudomonadota; class Alphaproteobacteria; order Rhodospirillales; family Rhodospirillaceae; genus Inquilinus; species Inquilinus sp. OTU3971. Next base: position 26,978 of record NZ_JASATH010000077.1, read on the forward strand.
TGCGATCGTCGTCGAGCGCAAAGGCGCAGACTTGTCGGTCAGATCCTATGAGTGGCCGGCACCGATCTGAGGCACCAGATCCGAACGCCACGCTGAGTTTGTCGACATCCCGTCCCGCCGGGTCTAAAGACGGGCGCATCCGCGTCCTGGAGCCGTTCCGATGATGACCGAAGCCGCCCTGCCGATCCGCCGCGCGCTGATCTCCGTCTCCGACAAGACCGGCATCGTCGAGTTCGCCCGGTTCCTGGCCGAGCGCGGGGTCGAGATCCTGTCGACCGGCGGCTCCTTCAAGGCGCTGGCCGAGGCCGGCATCCCGGTCAAGGAGGTCTCGGCCCATACCGGCTTCCCCGAGATCATGGACGGCCGGGTCAAGACCCTGCACCCGAAGATCCATGGCGGCCTGCTGGCCCGGCGCGACAGCGACGAGCATCTCGAGGCGATGACCGATTACGGCATCGCGCCGATCGACCTGCTGGTCTCGAACCTCTACCCGTTCGAGGCGACGATCGCGCGCGGCGCCAGCTTCGACGACGGCATCGAGAACATCGACATCGGCGGCCCGGCCATGACCCGCGCCGCCGCCAAGAACCACGCCTTCGTCGCCGTCGTCACCTCGCCGGTCGACTACGAGCCGCTGCGGCTGGAGATCGCGGCCAATGGCGGCACGCTGGGGCCGACCCGGCGCCGCCTGGCCGCCGCCGCTTTCGCCCGCACCGCCGCCTATGACGCCGCCATCGCCGGCTGGTTCGCCGAGGTCGAGGGCGAGACCTTCCCGCCGCGCCTGTCGCTGTCCGGCAAGCTGGCCGAGACGCTGCGCTACGGCGAGAACCCGCACCAGGCCGCTGCCCTGTATCTCAGCGGCCCGTCGGTGCCCGGCCCGGCCACGGCCGAGCAGGTGCAGGGCAAGGAGCTGAGCTACAACAACATCCTCGACGCCGATGCGGCCTTCGAGGCGGTGTCGGAGTTCACCGAGCCGGCAATCGTCATCGTCAAGCACGCCAACCCCTGCGGCGTCGCCGTCGCCGCCACGCTCGGCGAGGCCTATGCCAAGGCGCTGGCCTGCGACCCGATCAGCGCCTTCGGCGGCATCATCGCCGCCAACCGGCCGATCGACGCCGCCACGGCCCAGGCGATCACCGCGCTGTTCGCCGAGGTGGTGATCGCGCCGGATGTCGAGCCGGAGGCGGCCGCCGTGTTCGCCGCCAAGGCCAATCTGCGGGTGCTGAAGACCGGCGCGGTGCAGGACCCGACGCAGCGCCGCCGCATCCTGCGCAGCGTCGCCGGCGGCTTCCTGACCCAGACCCGCGACGATGCGGCGCCGGAGGCGTCGGAGCTGAAGCTGGTGACCCGCAAGGCGCCGACCCCGGCGCAGATCGAGGACCTGCTGTTCGCGACCCAGGTGGCCAAGCACGTCCGCTCCAACGCCATCGTCTTCGCCAAGGGGCGCGCCACGGTCGGCATCGGCGCCGGGCAGATGAGCCGGGTCGACAGCGTCAAGATCGCGGTGGCGAAGTCGGCAGAGGCGGCCAAGGCCGCCGGCGAGACCGGCTCGCGCATCGCCGGCTCGGTGGCGGCGTCGGAAGCCTTCTTCCCCTTCGCCGACGGCCTCCTGGCCCTGGTCGAGGCCGGCGCCACGGCGGTGATCCAGCCCGGCGGCTCGATGCGCGACCGCGAGGTGATCGACGCCGCCGACCAGGCCGGCATCGCCATGGTGTTCACCGGCCGCCGGCACTTCCGTCACTAGTCGCACATCGCCCGCACCGCCTGCCACTCGGCGTCGGTCATCGCCGGAGCGCCGGTCGTGTCCGGCGTGTCGAGCAGGCCGCGTTCCGCCAGCGGCGGATGGGTGGCCAGGAAGGCCGGCCCATCCCCGGCCCTGTCCTTCGCCAGGCGGAGGAACAGGCTGGACAGGCCGTCGCGGCGCAGCCCGGCGCCGGCCAGCAGCTGCAGCGCGGTCTCGTCCGCCTCGCGCTCGAAACCGCGGGAATAAGACAGGGCCATCAGCTCCGACCCGGCCTGGCCGAGCCGGCTGAGATCCGAGCCGCCGGTCAGCATTGCCAGGATCGACAGCCCCTGCTGGCGGATGATGGCCTGCAGCCCGTGCCGGTGCAGCACATGCCCCATCTCATGCGCCAGCACGCCGGCGAACTCGTCCGGACCCTGCATCCGGTCGATCAGGCCGCGAAACATCAGGATCCGGCCGCCCGGCGCCGCCAGGGCGTTGGGCACGGTGCTGTCCAGCACCTCGATCCGGAACCGGTACGGCGTCTCCCGGCCGGCCACGAGGCGCCGCACCAGCGCATCCACCGCCGCCCGGCCCTCCGGCTCGCTGCAGGCGTCCGGATGGCGCAGCATCAGCCCGATGCTGTCCGCCACGGAATCGCCCAGCGAGACCTCGTCCTCGACCGGCACCAGCGTGGCGACCGACGCCGACAGCCGCGGCAGCAGGAGCAGCACGGCACCGACCACCGCGGTCAACCCCACCGTCCAGATCAGGATGGTCCGCCCGCTGCCGGCCTCGGGCAACCGCAGCGGGGCGCCGGCCGCGCGCAGCCCTGGCAGGGCGGCCGGGTCGTCCAGGGCCAGCCGGGCGTCGCCCTGCCCGGATCGCAGCCGGACCGGCCCCTTCGCCCGGCCCGCCAGCTCCAGCGACGCCAACGGCCATTCGGCGAGGACGGCACCGTCCTCGGCCGCGATCACCAACCGGTCGGCGGCGACCACGGCGCGGACGAGCGTGACATGGGCTGTCCTGCCATCCGAATACCGGCCGGACCAGGGCCCGTGGATCAAAGCCCGCCGCCGTCGAGCAGGGCGAACAGCCCTTCCCCGGTGCGCGGCCCGGCGTCGGAGGATTGGGCCACCGCCTCGAGGTCCAGCGCGCCGCCGATCGCCATGGTCTCGCAGCTCGCCTTCAGCACCGGATGGCCGAGCACGATGAAGCTGATCGTCGGCGCCAGTGCCACATAGATCCAGATGCCGACGATCGAGAGCGTGGATGCATGCTGCGGCGGCATTCGCGTCCGCCACGCCTCCAGGAAGTCGAAGATGGTCGGCAGCAGGAGGGCGACGAAGAAGACCACGGTGATGACGGCCAGCAGGATCACCGGCCCCAGCACATCGCCCAGGCGCAGGCGGCTGTCGAGCTTCAGCCCGGCGACGCTGATGCTGGAGGACCAGGTGCGGAACTCGCGCACCCGATACCACACCAGCATGACGCCCAGCGTCGGCGCGGCCAGCAGCATGGTCAGCACCCAGGGCCAGATCAGCGTCGCCCCGCGCGCCTCCATGCGGAAGGGCACGGTGCCGTAGCGCGCGTTGTTGACGATCGTCCGGGCCTGCCAGGTCCGCAGCAGCGGCAGGCAGATGCCGAGCGTCGCCACCGCCAGCAGCGAATAGCCGATGGTGCCCTTGACGAAGCTCCAGGACCCGCCGTCGAGGCCGAAGCGGATGCCGCGCCACAGCGTGCGCGACAGGCGGTAACGCGTGGCGAGGTAGACCGCCGCGACCGCGAGCACCGACAGGATCAGATAGAACGCCAGCGGCGCCAGCTGCAAGACCATCCCGGACCGCAGCAGCCTGGCCATGACGAAGGTGATGCCGAACAGCACCGCACCCACGCCGATCAGGATGGCGATGGCCTTGAGGAAGCCGAAGAACAGCTCCTTGCCGGTGCCGGTGTATTCGAAGGGCTCGCCGTCGACGCTGGTCGCCCCCCAGACCGCCCGCCGGATCTGCGTCCGGCCCCAGAAATTGTAGATGCCCAGCGTCAGCAGCGACAGCAGCATCGTCTTGAGGAACAGGCCACCGATCCCGAACCGGCTGCCGTCGTAACCCACGCGCCCCGTCCGGGGCGCCACATCGTCAATCGCCATTTTGAAAATAACTCCCCGCAAATTCCGACAATATTCCTGGAAGCGGGAAGATCTGTCAAATTGTATCTATCAGCCCCGCGCCGGTTCCCGCACCGTCGCCACGATCAGCCCGCCGAGCGCGAACAGGGCGATGATCGTGGCCATGCCGGCGCGCTGGCTGGCGAAGGCGGCGGTGGCGCCGGCGAACAGCCAGGGGCCGAGGAAGCCGGTGGCGCGGCCGGTCAGGCCGTAGAGGCCATAGGCCTCGCCCTCGCCGCCCGGCGGCGCCATCCGGCCCATCAGGGTGCGGCTGGCCGCCTGGGCCGGCCCCAGGAACAGGCCCAGCACCAGGGCCAGGCCGATGAACCAGTAGGGGTCGGTGACCAGGATGATCGGCACGCCGAGGAGGACGAGCCCGACGATCGAGATCAGGATCGTCGGCTTCGACCCGATCGCGTCGTCGACCCAGGCGAACAGGATCGAGCCGATGCCGGAGGTGACGTTGAGCCCGATCGCGAACAGCACCAGCTGGCCGAAATCGAGCCCCAGCGCGCCTGCGGCATAAATGCCGCCGAAGGCGAACAGCATGTTGAAGCCTTCACGGTAGATCGCGCTGCCGACCAGGAAGCGCACCAGGTTGCCCTGCCCCGGCAACGACTTCAGGGTGCGCCAGAGATCGGCCAGGCCGCGGTGGATCGCGGCCCCGATCGGGGCGCCGCCCGGCCGCTCGCGGACCAGCAGCAGCAGCGGCAGGGCGAACGCCACCCACCACAGCGCCACCAGCGGCCCGGTGGCGCGCGGGCCGGCGGACTCCACCGCCGGCAGCGGCAGCAGCGGCGCCGCCCCGCCGAAGCCGATCAGCCCGAACAGCGCGATCACCAAGCACACCAGCCCGCCGAAATAGCCGAGCCCCCAGCCCCAGCCGGAGACGCGGCCGAGCATGCCCGGCGGCGCCACGTCGATCAGCAGGGCGTTGTAGAAGACGTAGGACAGCTCGAAGGCGATGGAGGCGAGGCCGACCAGCAGCATCGCCGGGATGATCCAGGACGGGTCCGGCACCGCGAACCAGAGCAGCGCCGTCGGCACTACGGCCGCGGCGACGCAGGCGGCCAGCCAGGCCTTGCGCCGCCCGCCATGGTCGCCGACCGCGCCCAGCACCGGACTCAGCAGCGCGACCACGATGCCGCCGGAGCCGACGGCGACGCCCCACAGCGCCGCGCCGTGGTCGGCGTCGCCGACGATGCCCTTGGTGAAATAGACCGAGAAGACGAAGGTGCCGATGACCGTGTTGAAGGCGCTCATCGCCCAGTCATAGAGGCACCACCCGAAGATCGCGGCCCGCGAGTTTGCGCGCGGGACTGAGGCGGCCTCGGCGGTCATGGACAATGCCTCCGATGCGCCGGAACGGATGTTTTAAATCCTCCCCCTCCCCTTGCGGGAGGGGGCAGGGGGAGGGGGTTCACGACGGGACAGCGATGCCCACAAGCATGGGACGAAGCGATGAGCCGATCAGGCCTGAAGCGCCGGTGATCTTCGCTCGACAGCCCCCTCCCCCTCCCCCCCTCCCGCGAGGGGAGGGGGAGAATCAAATCTTTACCCCCAAGGCCCCCGGCCCTGGGCCGGCGCCATGCCAGCCATCCGCTGCAGCGCGGCGACGCGGTTGGCGGTCTTGGGGTGTGTCGAGAACAGGCTGTCGACCGCATGGGCGTGGAGCGGATTGATGATGAACATGTGGGCGGTGGCGGGATTCCGCTCCGCCGCACCGTAGTCGATCCGCTTCGAGAACGCCTCGATCTTTTCCAGGGCCGAGGCCAGCCACAGCGGCCGGCCGCAGATCTCGGCCCCGACCCGGTCGGCCTCGTATTCGCGCGAGCGGCTGATCGCCATCTGCACCAGCATGGCGGCCAGCGGCGCCAGGATCACGGTCAGGATCACGCCGATGAAGCCGAGCGGGTTGTTGCGGTTGTCGCCGCCGCCGAAGAACAGGCCGAAATTGGCCAGCATCGACAAGGCACCGGCGATGGTCGCGGTGATCGTCATGATCAGCGTGTCGCGGTTGCGGACATGCGCCAGCTCATGTGCCATCACCCCCGCCACCTCCTCGGCCGACAGCCGGCTCAGCAGGCCCGTCGTCGCTGCGACCGCGGCGTTCTGCGGGTTGCGGCCGGTGGCGAAGGCGTTGGGCTGGTCGGTGTCGATGATGTAGACCCGCGGCATCGGCAGCTGCGCCTGCTCGGCCAGCCGGGCGACCAGGTTGTAGAAGTCGGGCGCGGTGCGGGCGTCGACCTCGCGCGCATTGTGCATGCGCAGCACCATCTTGTCGGCGTTCCAGTAGGCGAACAGGTTCATGCCCACCGCCACCAGCAGCGCGATCATCATTCCGCCCTGCCCGCCCAGCAGCCACCCCGCCGCCATGAACAGCGCGGTGAGCGCCGCCAGCAGCATCGCCGTGCGGATGTAGCCCGACATCGATTCCTCCGTTGCTCTCGTCCCGGGATCAAATGGCCCCGGCCCGCTTCCGATCAAGCCTGGACTCCGCGGCCCCGCCTCGCCATATCGAGGGGATGAGCGAGACCCCGAAGCCTTTGTCGCCCGAGGAGTTGGCCGAGCGCGCCGACCCGCGCACCGGCGCGCCGGTCGAGATCGTGCCGCAGAAGCCGGGCGAGATCGGCGGCCCGAAGGGCCTGGAGCCGACCCGCTACGGCGACTGGGATGTGAACGGCCGCTGCTCCGATTTCTGAACCCCTAGGCCGCCGGCAGCGTCACGGTCGATCGGAACTTCGACGCCAGGTGCGGACCTGACAGCACGGGAGCGTATCTGGGCGTCTCGCCCGGCCCGAGGCAGGTCGGCAGGCAGGCGATCTCCGCATCCCAGTTCGGCTGATGGAAGAAGGCGATCGACTGGCGCCGGGTCGATCCCGTCGCGTCCGGCGGCGGGTTGACGACGCGATGCAGGGTCGAGCGCCAGCGGTCGTTGGTCCAGCGCGCCATCAGGTCGCCGAGATTGATCACGAAGCCGCCCGGCACCGTGGGAACGGCATGCCACGCCCCGTCCGGCCCCTGCACCTCCAGCCCGCCCGGCGCGTCCTGCGGCAGCAGGATGGTCAGCGAGCCGTAATCGGTGTGGGCGCCGGCGCGCAGCTGCCCCGGCTCGGGCGGCACCGGCTGATCCGGGTAGTTCAGTAACCGCAGCGCGCTGATCGCGCGGTCGATCCGGCTGTCGAAGAAGGTCTCGGGCAGGGCCAGGCCGAGGGCGAACAGGCGCATCAGCCGGCCGGCGAGTTCGGACAGGGCCTGGTAATAGGCCAGCATGGCGTCGCGAAAGCCGGGCGGCTCGGCCGGCCACAGATTGGCGGCCCAGGCGAAGGCGACCGCGTCCGCCGAGTCGGGCGGCGGCGTCAGGTCGGCCGGGCCGATCGAGAAGCTCTCCTTCAGGTCGGGCGGCCGCCGGGGGCCCCCCCCCCCCGGCCCGC
>NZ_JASATH010000078.1:0-34196 GCF_038440215.1 Inquilinus sp. OTU3971
CGCCAACTATCTGAACCTGTTACCGGAGATCCGCCTACTCCGCCACCTCGGCCAGCCGGGGCTGGGGATGCAACTCAAGATCTGGCCCGGCCAGTGCTCAGTTGGCCTTCTGATGCTTGCTTCCGCTCGCGAATCTAAGACGGAATTCGCTCGCCTGGAGGCGTGTGCTCCAGAAGCGAGGCCATAGGGCCGAGGCCATTGTTGCGTCTCGGCGCATCGCCAATACACATTCGCCAAGTGCGATTTGTTCTGGGTCGCTATGTCTGCCTTCAATCAGGTCAAGTAGTCTTTCGCCAGATCGGACGACATCGTCAGGTGCTGACAACCAGAGCCTTCTAAGCTCTGTGATCATTTCGTTCCTCTGTCCAATATCCAAATTACCCTCCGTGAATGTGGGAAGGCGATCTAGAACTTCCTGATATCGCAAAATTCTTTGTGCTTGGCGTTCCCAAGCGCGTTGATAGAGCCAAGCGGCAGATGCGATCACCGCAGCAACTGCGATACCGAATACTTCCACTATTCCTCCAGAATTCTCTTAGAAGCGGAAGTCAGCATAAACCGAAGCTATATGTGTGACGAGTTGGTTCCTATTCCGCCGCCTCGACCAGCGGGGCGGGGGTGTAGTTCAGGATCGGGCCGAGCCAGCGCTCGACCTCGGCGATCGGCATGCCCTTGCGGCTTGCATAGTCCTCGACCTGGTCGCGCTCGACCTTGGCGACGCCGAAATAATACGCATCCGGATGCGCCAGATAGAGGCCTGAGACCGACGAGCCCGGCCACATGGCGTAGCTCTCGGTCAGGCGCACGCCGATCCGCTTCTCGGCGTCGAGCAGCCGGAACAGCGTCACCTTCTCGGTGTGGTCGGGCTGGGCCGGATAGCCCGGGGCCGGGCGGATGCCGCGATAGGGCTCGCCGATCAGCTCGTCCGGGGCGAAGGCCTCGTCCGGCGCATAGCCCCAGAACTCACGGCGCACGCGCTGGTGCATGGCCTCGGCGAAGGCCTCGGCGAAGCGGTCGGCCAGCGCCTTGACCAGGATCGAGGAATAGTCGTCATTGGCCCGGGCGAAGCGGTTGGCGATCGCCTCCTCCTCGATCCCGGCGGTGACGACGAAGCCGCCGACATAATCGGCCTTGCCGCTGTCGGCCGGGGCGACGAAGTCGGACAGCGCCACCCGCGGCCGGCCGTCGCGCTTCGACAGCTGCTGCCGCAGGGTGAAGAAGGTGGCCAGCTCGTCGCGCCGCACCTCGTCGGTGAACAGGCGGATGTCATCGCCGACCGTGCCGGCCGGCCAGAAGCCGATCACCGCCTGCGGCTTGAACCAGCGCTCCTCGACGATGCGGGCCAGCATCGCCTGGGCGTCCTGGAACAGCTGCCGGGCGGCCTCGCCCTGCTTCTCGTCCTGCAGGATCGCGGGGTAGCGGCCCTTCAGCTCCCAGGTCTGGAAGAACGGCGTCCAGTCGATGTAGCGCGCCAGCTCCGCCAGGTCCCAGTCCTCGAACACCCGGGTGCCCAGGAAGGACGGCTTCGGCGGCTGGTAGCCGGCCCAGTCGATGGCGAAGGGCGTGGCCCGCGCTGCCGTCAGCGGCAGGCGCTGCTTCTCCGCCTCCGCCCGCGCATGGCTGTCGGCGACCTTGCGGTACTCGTCGCGCACGCCCTCGACATAGCCGCGCTTCGCCTCAGGCGACAGCAGGCTCGAGACCACGCCGACGGCGCGGCTGGCGTCGTTGACATAGACGGTCTGGCCGCGGGCGTAGCGCGGATGGATCTTCACCGCGGTGTGCACCCGGCTGGTGGTGGCGCCGCCGATCAGCAGCGGGATGTCGAAGCCGTCGCGCTCCATCTCCGCCGCCACATGCACCATCTCGTCCAGCGACGGGGTGATCAGGCCCGACAAGCCGATGATGTCGACCTTCTCGGCCTTCGCCGTCTCCAGGATCTTGGTCGCCGGCACCATGACGCCGAGATCGATGATCTCGTAGTTGTTGCAGGCCAGCACGACGCCGACGATGTTCTTGCCGATGTCGTGCACGTCGCCCTTGACGGTCGCCATCAGGATCTTGCCGGCGCTCTGCCGCTCGCCGCCGCCGCCATTGGCGGCCTTCTCGGCCTCCATATAGGGCAGCAGATGGGCGACCGCCTGCTTCATCACGCGGGCCGACTTCACCACCTGGGGCAGGAACATCTTGCCGGCGCCGAACAGGTCGCCGACCACGTTCATGCCGGCCATCAGCGGGCCTTCGATCACATGCAGCGGCCGCTCGGCCTCCAGCCGCGCCTCCTCGACATCGACATCGATGAACTCGGTGATGCCGTTGACCAGCGCATGCTCCAGCCGCTTGCCGACCGGCCGCTCGCGCCAGGTCAGGTCGCGCTCCTTGGCCTCGCGGCCGGCGGCGCCCTTGAAGCGCTCGGCCAGGGTCAGCAGCCGCTCGGTGGCGTCGTCGCGGCGGTTGAGGACCACGTCCTCGCAGGCCTCGCGCAGATCCGGCTCGATCGATTCATAGACCGCCAGCTGCCCGGCGTTGACGATGCCCATATCCATGCCGGCCTGGATGGCGTGGTACAGGAACACCGCGTGCATCGCCTCGCGCACCGGCTCGTTGCCGCGGAACGAGAAGGACAGGTTGGAGACGCCGCCCGAGATATGGGCGTGCGGCAGGGTCTGGCGGATCTGCCGGGTGGCCTCGATGAAGGCGACGCCGTAGCCGTTGTGCTCCTCGATGCCGGTCGCCACCGCGAAGACGTTGGGGTCGAAGACGATGTCCTCGGGCGGGAAGCCGGCCTCTTCGGTCAGCAGCTTGTAGGCCCGGGTGCAGATCGCGACCTTGCGCTCCAGCGTGTCGGCCTGGCCGGCCTCGTCGAAGGCCATCACCACCACGGCGGCGCCGTAGGAGCGCACCAGCCGGGCATGGTGCAGGAAGGCCTCCTCGCCCTCCTTCATCGAGATCGAATTGACCAGGGGCTTGCCCTGGACGCATTTCAGCCCGGCCTCGATGATCGAGAATTTCGAGCTGTCGATCATCACCGGCACGCGGGCGATGTCGGGCTCGGCCGCGATCAGGTTCAGGAACTCGACCATGGCCCGCTCGGAATCGATCAGGCCCTCATCCATGTTGATGTCGAGGATCTGGGCGCCGTTGGCCACCTGGTCGCGCGCCACCTCCAGCGCCGCGGCATAGTCGCCGGCGGTGATCAGCTTGCGGAAGCGGGCCGAGCCGGTGACGTTGGTGCGCTCGCCGACATTCACGAACGGGATGTCGGTGGTCAGCGTGAACGGCTCCAGCCCGGACAGCCGCATCAGCGGCGCCACGGTCGGCACCTGCCGCGGCGGCAGGTCCGCCACCGCATCGGCGATGGCGCGGATGTGGTCGGGGGTCGACCCGCAGCAGCCGCCGACGATGTTGACCAGGCCTTCCTCGGCGAAGCCGCGGATCTGCGCGGCCATCGCCTCCGGCGTCTCGTCATACTGGCCGAACTCGTTCGGCAGGCCCGCGTTCGGATAGGCGCAGACGAAGGTGTCGGCCGCCTCGGCGATCTCGGCCAGATGCGCCCGCATGGCGTTGGCGCCGAGGGCGCAGTTCAGGCCGATGGTGAAGGGCCGGGCGTGCCGCACCGAATGCCAGAAGGCGGTCGGGGTCTGCCCCGACAGGGTGCGGCCCGACAGGTCGGTGATGGTGCCGGAGATCATCACCGGCAGGTGCACGCCCTTCTCGGCGAAGACCAGCTCGGTGCCGAAGATCGCCGCCTTGGCGTTCAGCGTGTCGAAGATGGTCTCGATCAGGATGATCTCGGCGCCGCCGTCGACCAGGCCGCGCACCTGCTCTGCATAGGCGTCGCGCAGCTGGTCGAAGGTGACCGCGCGGTAGCCCGGGTTGTTGACGTCCGGCGAGATCGAGGCGGTGCGGTTGGTCGGCCCCAGCGCGCCGGCGACGAAGCGGCGGCGGCCGTCCATCGCCCGGGCCTTGGCGGCGGCCCGGCGGGCCAGCCGCGCGCCCTCGCGGTTCAGGTCGTAGACCACCTTCTCCATGCCGTAATCGGCCTGGGCGATCGAGGTGGAGGAGAAGGTGTTGGTCTCGAGAATGTCGGCGCCGGAGATCGCGTAGCCGAAATGGATCGCCTCGATCGCGTCCGGCTGGGTCAGGATCAGCAGGTCGTTGTTGCCCTGCAGGTGGCAGTCGCAGCCGGCGAAATGGGTGCCGCGGAAATGCTCCTCGCCGAAGCCCAGCCCCTGGATCTGGGTGCCCATGGCGCCGTCCAGGATCAGCACGCGCTCGCGCGCCGCCGCGGTCAGCGCGGCCAGAACCTCGGTGCCGTCGACCGGCTCCAGGGGGATGTCCAGGGTAGACGTGGTCATGGCGAGCAGCCGGCGGTTCCGGGTCGGGGCTTATGTAATGACATAAAGATATCTTTATATCAACATCCGATGTCGCGAAGAGAGCGACAAAGGTCGCCGGGAGAGCGGCCCTTCCACCGCCCTACTTGCTGTCCGCGGTCGGCTCCAGCCCGGTCGCGGCGATGGCCGGGGCGGCGGCGGGGGAGGCCAGGAACTCCAGCAGCCTCTTCGCCGCCGCCGGGTCGTGCGAGCCGGCGACGATGCCGGCGGAATACAGCGTCACCTGCTGCAGCTCGGGCGGCAGCGGCCCGACCAGGTCGATGCCCTCGACCGCCTTCAGCTCGGCGATCTGCTGGAAGCCCAGCTCCGCCTCGCCCTTGCCCACGATCTCGCCGACCGGCGTGGCCGGGATCTTGCGGGCCTTGCCTGCCATCTGCGCGGCGATGCCCAGGCGCTGGAACATCTTGGTCGAGATGTAGACGCCGCTGGCGCTGTCGGAATAGGCGATCGACTTCGCCGCCAGCAGCGCCTGCTTCACCGCCTCGGCCGAGCCGATGTCCGGCTTCGGCGCGCCGGCCTTGACCGCGACGCCGATGCTGGAGCGGGCGAGGACGACCTTGCTGTCGGGCAGCACCTTGCCCTGCTTGATCAGGTCGTCGAGGGCGTATCCCACCATGATGACGACATCGAGCTTTTCGCCGCGGGCCAGCCGGGCCGGCACCGCGTTCGGCGTGTCGCCCATCGACGGGCCCCAGGCGATCGAAAGCCGGTCGCCGCTGGCGCGCTCGTATTCCGGCGCCAAAGCGCGGTAGGCGGGGGCGAAGCCGCCGGAGCTGACGACCTGCAGCTCGGCCGCGGCAACGGGCTGGACGAGCAGCAGCAGTCCGGCGACGGCGAGGGCACGGGAGACGATCGGCGGCAGCGTCATGGGGCAGCTCCTCGGCTGAATCGGATCGGGGTCCTGATCGTGGCCGAAAACACCGCGGGCCGTGGCCCGTCGGTGTGGCAGCCCAGCCATGCCCGGACACCGTGCCGCAGCCGGCTTGTCCGGCCGGGGCTTATGTCCGACGTAGCTCCCATGCGCGCGGCTGTCGCGGCGCGCCCCGGAGTCCCTGATGAGCCTGGCCCACGATCCCGATTTCCTGCGCCTCCTGGCCGGCAGCCACGCCCGGCTGATCGGTGCGCCGCTGCTGCCGGAGGAAGGCGACGCCGCCGAGCAGGCGCGCTGGCTGTACGAGTCGGCGCCGTTCTGCGTGCTGGCGCACAACACCGATGCCGATCCGCGCTTCGTCTACGCCAATCGGGCGGCCCAGGCCTGCTTCGAATATGGCTGGGACGAGTTCGTGACGCTGCCGTCCCGCCTCTCCGCCGAGGCGCCGGACCGGGCCGAGCGGCAGCGCCTGCTGGACGCGGTCACCCGCGACGGCTTCATCGGCGACTATCGCGGTCTGCGCATCGCCAAGTCCGGCCGCCGCTTCTGGATCGAGAACGCCACCGTCTGGCAGCTGATCGACGAGGCCGGCACCCTGCGCGGCCAGGCGGCGACGTTCAGCGACTGGCGGGAGGAGTGAGGGCTCGGCCCTCGGCCCTCAGCCGCCCTGGCGCGTCCCCAGCTGCTGCCAGTGGCCGGGGTTGAGCACCAGCCGGCCGGACTCCTCGAAGCGCAGGGTCAGGGGATAGCGCCCCGGCACCATGAAGTCGGTGGCCGAGACCGGCTTCAGCTCGGTCCGCTCCTCCTTGCCGATGGCGAAGGCGGCGCGGGCGCCGGTCGCCTGGGCGAACAGGGTGTCGCCCTCGGCCGTGACCTTCACCGTCACGAAGGGGCTGAAGACGTAATCGCCGGCCAGCGCCGCCAGCTTGTCCGCGGTCAGCACCGGCTTGCCGGCGGGCGTCGCCGGTTTCGGCTGGTCGGGCACAGAGGCCAGGATCGCATCCCACATCACCTCGCCGCCGATCACGCCGAGATCGACCGTCGGCAGCATCGCCGCCTCGTCCTCCAGCTCGCCGGTCGAGACGGCGTACAGCACGTCGCCGTCGAACTCGGTGGCGAAGGGCTGCAGCGCCCGGCCCATCGAGCCGTGCACCTGGATCGCCAGGCGCTGCAGCTCCGCCGGCTTCAGCTTCTGGTTGGTGACGACCAGGCTGACCGTGGTGTTGCGCGCCGGCGCGTCGGCGTTCGGCGCGCCGGTCCAGCCCGGCTTGCGGCTGTCCGGATAGCCCGCCAGAAGCGCCGCGGTGGTCAGGTCCTTCGGCCAGCCCTCATCGCCGTAGCAGGCCGCCACCTTGCCGTCGCGCGTCGTCACCACGCCCAGCGCGTTGACCACGACGAAGGCGGCGACCTTGACTTGGCCGACCTGGCGGACGGCGCCGCCCTGGCCGGAGAAGGCGTTGCAGCCGAACAGCGACCCGGTCACCGCCAGCCGGCCGGCACCCTGGGCGCCCAGCGGGAACACGCCGGGCCTGGCAGCGCGGAAGGCCGCCTGGGCCAGCCGCTTGTCCGGCACCAGCTCGTTCAGCCGGCGGCCGCCGAGATCGTAGATGATGGCGCCGACCGACAGGGCGATGTTGTCCCAATGGCCGCCGCGGACGCCGTCCTCCTTCAGCGCCGAGGCGATGGCGGTGGTGGCCTCCAGCCCGTACCAGGAGCCGCCGGCGAACACCACGGCGTCCAGCTCCGGCGCGTCGTAGCCCAGGCGCAGATAGTCGGTGTTGACCGTGCCGGGCCCGCCGCCGCGGACATCCACGGCAGCCAGCGACCGCCGGTCGAAATGGAACACGGTGACGCCGGTCGGCCCCTCCTCGTACTCGCCGGTGCCGACCTGGATCGCCGGCCAGTCGAACTGCAACAGCTTGTCGCCGGCGTTCAGCACCGGGGTCGGCGCATCCTGCGCTGCAGCCGGCAACACCATGCCCGCGAGCAGGGCGACGAGCAGGCCCCCCGCCAGAGCCCCGCCGATCGACCTCCCGCTGTTCCGTCGATTCCGCATCCCGTCCCCCTCCTGTGATCCGCCGGCCGCCGGCGGCGCGAACGGGAATGCTGTCCCAACCGCGCCGCATTCGGAAGAGGATAGTGGCGCCGCCGCCGTCGGATCCCATCTTCATGGGGGCGACAGCGCAGACGGAGGCAGGCGATGCCGCGTTCCCCGATCCTCTCCCGCCGCGCCCTGCTGGGCGCCCTGGCAGCGACCGGCGCGGCGCCACTGCTGCCGGTCCCGGTCGCGACGGCGCAGGCAGCCCCGCTGACCCGGCCGATCCCCTCGACCGGCGAGGCTTTGCCCGTGGTCGGGCTCGGCAGCTGGATCACCTTCAATGTCGGCGACGACCCGCAGGCGCGCGACGACTGCGCCGAGGTGATGCGGGCCTTCTTCGCCGAAGGCGGTCGGCTGATCGATTCCTCGCCGATGTACGGCTCGTCCCAGCCGGTGATCGGCCACGGCCTGGCCAGGCTCGGGCGGCCGCCCGTGTTCGCGGCCGACAAGGTCTGGACCTCCGGCGACGGGCCGGGGCAGATCGAGGAGTCGCGCCGGCTCTGGGGCGTGCCCCGCTTCGACCTGCTGCAGGTGCACAACCTGCTGGCCTGGCAGGTGCATCTCGACACGCTGTTCGCCATGAAGGCGGAGGGCCGGCTGCGTTATGTCGGCATCACCACCTCGGAGGGGCGGCGGCATGGCGAGATCGAGCAGGTGATGCGCAGCCGGCCGATCGACTTTGTCCAGATCACCTACAACATCCTCGACCGCGAGGCGGAGGACCGCATCCTGCCGCTGGCGCAGGAGCGCGGGATCGCCGTCATCGTCAACCGGCCGTTCCGCCAGGGTGAGCTGATCGACGATGTCGCAGGCGAGACGCTGCCCGGCTGGGCCGCCGAGATCGGCTGCGGCAGCTGGGCCCAGATCCTGCTGAAATTCGTGGTTTCGCACCCGGCCGTCACCTGCGCCATCCCCGCCACCACCCGAATTGACCATGTGCGGGAGAATCTCGGCGTCGCCCGCGGCCCGATGCCGGATGCGGCGATGCGCCGGCGGATGGCCGCCGATGTCGAGGTGCTGTGATGGCGGAGTGGTGGAGCTACCGCCTCTCCGACTTCCTGCTGTTCTCGCCCCGCACCTATCACCGGCTGTTCGAGCTGTACAATGCGGCGATCTGGCCGGCGCAGGTCGTGGCGGTCCTGCTCGGACTGCTGATGTTGGTGCTGCTGCGGCGCGGCGGCCCGGTGGCGGGGCCGGCCGTCGCCGCCATCCTGGCGGCCTGCTGGGCCTGGGTGGCGATCGCCTTCCATCTCGACCGCTATGCCACCATCAACTGGGCCGCGCCCTGGGTCGCCGCGGCCTTCCTGGCGCAGGCCGCGCTGCTGGTCTGGGCCGGGGCGATCGGCGGTCGGCTCTCAGCCCCGCCGCGGCTCGACGCCGCCGGCCGGGCTGGGGTGGGGATCTTCCTGTTCGCGCTGCTGCTGCAGCCGGCGATCGGCCTGCTGCTCGGCCGGCCCTGGCGCCAGGCCGAGATCTTCGGCGTCGCGCCCGACCCGACCGCGATCGGCACGCTCGGCCTGCTGCTGGCCCTGGCCGGGCCTTCGCGCTGGGTCCTGATGGTCCTGCCGGCACTGTGGTGCGCCGCGACCGGGGCGACGCTGTGGACGATGTCGGCGCCGGATTCCTGGGTGGCGCCGGCCCTGGCGCTTCTGACCCTTGCGCTCGCGGCCGGGCAGGCGCTGATGCGCCGGTAGCGGGCCCTCAGGCCTTCTTGTTCCGCAGCGCCTCGGCCTGGGCGTAGAACTTCTTCTCCCACTCCTTGTGCGCGTCCTGCCCCTCGCGGATGAAGGGGGTGAAGACGGCCAGGTTCAGGAGCAGCCAGTTCACCAGCCGCGCCGGGAAGCGCAGCGGCTTGACGAAGTCGATGAACAGCACCACCCGGGTCTTCTCGGTGTGGTTCCAGGCCTCGTGCTCATAGGCGTCGTCGAACACCAGGGCCTTGCCTTCCTCCCAGTGGCAGATCTGCTTGTCGACACGGATCGCCAGCTTCTCGCGCGGCTCCGGCACCAAGAGCGGCAGGTGCAGCCGCAGCACGCCGTTATAGGGGCCGCGATGGGCTGCCAGGTGCTTGCCCGGCTCGAAGATCGAGAACATCGCCGTCTTCAGCCCGGGGATCTTCTGGACGATGCGCCAGGTCTCCGGGCATTGGGCGATGTTCTTCTCCGAGCTGACGCCGTAGCCGGCCAGGAAGAAGGTCTTCCAGTGGGTGTCCTTGCTGATGGTCTTCACGTCGGACGAGATGTCCTGGAAGCTCGGCAGCTCGTTCTGGCGCAGCAGCACGCGGTCCAACTCGGCCCGGATCAGCGGCCATTCCCGCTCGATCTCGGCGACCCAGGGAAAGACGGCGGTGTCGTAGACCGGCGGGTTGCCGACCTTGGTGTATTTCAGGTTGAGCCGCTCGGCCCAGGCGACGAACCGCATGAAGAAGCGGGTCACCGGGCTCGGCCGCTCCAGGGTCGGGTCGATGCCCTCGGTGACGAACACCTGCTTCGGGTTGACTGGGCCCGGATGCGTCGCGGTGCCGTTGTTTCCGACGCTTGCGTTCACGGTGTCACACTCCGACTGTGCTCTCGCTTCCGAACGGTCGCAGCGGCTTGGCTCGACGCTGCGACGAGGGGACTATATCGCAGAAAACGGCGGTTGGGACGTTGGTCCGCCACGGGATTCCTTCCCCTACACCAATGGCAGGGCGGTTGCTATCGCTCCATCTGCGAATCATTCCTAGCCGGATTTGTGACAACGTCAAGACACTGCGGGGGCGGTACGGTGCCGCGGATCGCTCAGAAATAGATGGTGGAGCCGCCATAGGCCGCGACCGTGGAGTCATGGGTGACCAGCCGCAGCGGTTCGGCCAGGGCCTGGGCGACGAGGAGTCGGTCGAACGGGTCCGCATGAAGCGGCGGCAGTGCCTCGACACCCGCGGCGTGCTCGGGCGATACCGAGAGAAGAGCGTATCCGGCCTGGCCGAAGTACTCGATCGCCTGCGTCCCGGAAAAGGGCGGTGCGCCGCGTCGGGCCATCGAATGCTTGATCGCGATCTCCCAGACGCTGGCGGCGGAGACATGGATCGAATTCGCCGGATCGGCGATCAGGAGCCGGATCGCCTCCGGCATCACCTCTGGCGACACCAGCGCCCAGATCGCGACATGGGTGTCGAGGAGCAGCCTCACTCCGGCTCGCCCTCGAACAGCGCCGCGATCCGCTCGTTGTCGGCGTCGAACTCTTCGAGCGTCATCGACGGATATCGGCCGGCGAGCAGGCCGAGGCGCTTGGCCGCATCGGGCGCGGGGGCGATGGGAACGAGGCGAGCGACGGGGCGGCCGTTGCGGGCGATCACGATCTCTGCCTCACGCCCTGTCTCGACCGCCGCCACCAGGCGGGAGAGGCTGGACTTGGCCTCGAAGATGTTGACAGTGGTCATGCCGGCTATCCTAGCTAAACCTAGCCAGATATAGGCCGCCGCTCAGATCCCTTCAACCGGTCCCAGGTCGGACGCCTGACGTTCGCGCTCGGCCGCGCTATGCTGGCCCGCAAGACTCCGCCGGAGGCCCGTCCATGCCGTCGCTCGCGCATCTGCTGCCCTTCTTCGTCGCCACGGTGCTGATCGCGATCATCCCGGGGCCGGCGATCCTCTACACCGTGGCCCAGACCCTGGCGCGCGGCCGGGCGGCGGGGTTCCGCGCCGCCACCGGCATCGCGGTCGGCGACCTGGTCCATGTCGCGGCCGCCGCGGCCGGGCTGTCGGCGGTGTTCCGCTGGTCGCCGACCCTGTTCCTGGTGGTGAAGATCTTCGGCGCCGCCTACCTGGTCTGGCTCGGCATCCGCATGCTGCGCAGCCGCGGGGCCGGCGACGCCTTGCCGCAGCTGGCGCAGAAGACCGCGCGCCGAGCCTTTGCCGAAAGCGTGGCGGTCGAGCTGCTGAATCCGAAGACGGCGCTGTTCTTCATCGCCTTCCTGCCGCAATTCGTCGACCCCGCCGCCGGCCTGCCGGTCTGGGCCCAGTTCCTGGTGCTGGGAATGATCGTCAACGCCGTGTTCTTCGCCGCCGACGTCGCCACCCTCCTGTGCATCGACCGGGCGATGGCCCGGCTGCGCCGCAGCGAACGGGTGGCGCGCTGGCTGCGCCTGGCCAGCGGCTCGGCCCTGGTCGGGCTCGGTGCGCATATGGCGCTGAGCCGCAACTGAGCGAAGCGCGAAACAATCATGCGCGCCGCGTGACCGCGGCCGGGACCGCTCCTATACTCGCCTCCGTGACAGGAGGAATGCCGCCATGACCGCCTTCGACAAGCGGACCCCCGCCGACTGGGAGGCGCTGGCTCGGAAGGAGTTGCGCGACCGCCCGCTGGAGAGCCTTACGGTCGAGACGCCGGAGGGCGTCACGGTCAAGCCGCTGTACACCGCGGCGGATTTGCCGGAGGGCGCGGCGGGGGAGCTGCCGGGCTTCGCCCCGTTCACCCGCGGCGTGCGCGGCACGATGTATGCCGGCCGGCCCTGGACCGTCCGGCAGTACGCCGGCTTCTCCACCGCGGAGGCGTCGAACGCCTTCTACCGCGCCAACCTGGCGGCCGGGCAGCAGGGCGTCTCGGTCGCCTTCGACCTGGCCACCCATCGCGGCTATGACAGCGACCATCCGCGCGTGGTCGGCGATGTGGGCAAGGCCGGGGTGGCGATCGATTCCGTCGAGGACATGAAGATCCTGTTCGACGGCATTCCGCTCGACCGCATGTCGGTGTCGATGACCATGAACGGCGCCGTGCTGCCGGTGCTGGCCGGCTACATCGTGGCGGCGGAGGAGCAGGGGGTGCCGGAGGCGAAGCTGTCCGGCACCATCCAGAACGACATCCTCAAGGAGTTCATGGTCCGGAACACCTACATCTACCCGCCCGGGCCATCGATGCGGATCGTCGCCGACATCATCGCCTACACCGCCGGGCGGATGCCGAAGTTCAACTCGATCTCGATCTCCGGCTACCACATGCAGGAGGCCGGGGCGACGGCGGTGCAGGAGCTGGCCTACACCCTGGCCGACGGGCTGGAATATGTCCGCGCCGCGATCTCCGGCGGGCTCGACGTCGACGCCTTCGCCGGCCGGCTGTCCTTCTTCTTCGCCATCGGCATGGATTTCTTCACCGAGGTGGCGAAGCTGCGCGCCGCCCGGCAGCTCTGGGCCGAGCTGATCCAGGCCGAGTTCGCGCCGAAGAAGGCCGAGAGCCTGATGCTGCGCACCCATTGCCAGACCTCCGGCGTGTCGCTGACCGAGCAGGACCCCTACAACAACGTGGTCCGCACCACGGTCGAGGCGCTGGCCGCGGTGCTGGGCGGAACCCAGAGCCTGCACACCAACAGCTTCGACGAGGCGCTGGGCCTGCCCACGCCCTTCTCCGCCCGCATCGCCCGCAACACCCAGCTGATCATCGCCGAGGAGACCGGGGTGACCCGCACCGTCGATCCGCTCGGCGGCAGCTACTACATCGAGGCGCTGACGGCCGAGCTGGCGGCCAAGGCCCGGGTGCTGATCAACGAGGTCGAGGCCATGGGCGGCATGACCAAGGCGGTCGAGGCCGGTCTGCCGAAGCTGCGGATCGAGGAGAGCGCGACTCGCCGCCAAGCCCGGATCGACCGCGGCGAGCAGGTGATCGTCGGCGTCAACAAATACGTGCCGGACGCGCCGGACCATGTCGAGGTGCTGGCGATCGACAACTCGGCGGTGCGCGAATCCCAGGTGGCGCGGCTGAAGAAGATCAGGGCCGAGCGCGACGAAGCCGCCTGCCGCGCGGCGCTTTCGGTGCTGACCGAGGCGGCGAGGAGCGGCGATGGCAACCTGCTGGATCTCGCGGTCAAGGCGACGCGGGCGCGGGCCACGGTCGG
The DNA here is from genome assembly GCF_038440215.1 of Inquilinus sp. OTU3971. Taxonomy (NCBI): domain Bacteria; kingdom Pseudomonadati; phylum Pseudomonadota; class Alphaproteobacteria; order Rhodospirillales; family Rhodospirillaceae; genus Inquilinus; species Inquilinus sp. OTU3971. Next base: position 13,232 of record NZ_JASATH010000078.1, read on the forward strand.
CGAGATCTCCGACGCGCTGGAGCAGGTGTTCACCCGCCACCGCGCCGTGACCCGCTCGGTCTCCGGCGTCTATGGCGGCGCCTTCGCCGGCGACGAGGGCTATGCCCGGATCCAGCAGGAGGTGGCGCGCTTCGCCGAGGCCGAGGGCCGGCGGCCGCGCATGCTGGTGGTGAAGATGGGCCAGGACGGCCACGACCGCGGCGCCAAGGTGATCGCCACGGCCTTCGCCGATATCGGCTTCGATGTCGACATCGGCCCCTTGTTCCAGACGCCGGAGGAGGCGGCGCGCCAGGCGATCGAGAACGACGTCCATGTCGTCGGCGTGTCGTCCCAGGCGGCCGGGCACCTGACCCTGGTGCCGCAGCTGATGGCTGCGCTCAAGGCCGAAGGCGCCGGCGACATCCTGGTGGTGTGCGGCGGTGTGATCCCGCCGCAGGACTACGAGACGCTGCTGGCCGCCGGCGTCAGCGCCGTCTACGGCCCTGGCACCAACATCCCCCAGGCGGCCGGCGAGATCCTGGCCCTGATCGGCAAGGCCCGCGCGGCCGCGGCGTAAGGTCTCCGGCGGGTGCGGCTGTTCCATTTCAGCGACGACCCGGCGATCGAGCGGTTCGAGCCGCGGCCGGTCCGCGTGCCGTCGGCCCGTCCCGCCGGACAGGAGTGGCTGAACGGCCCTCTGGTCTGGGCGATCGATGACGCGCATCAGATGCTGTACCTGTTCCCGCGAGACTGCCCGCGGATCCTCGCCTGGGCGACGCCGCGGAGCACGCCGGCGGACCGGGCGCACTGGCTGGGGCCCGGCAACGCTCGCGCCGTCGCCTTCGTCGAGGCCGCCTGGATCGACCGGCTGCGCGCAGTCGCGATCCACCGCTACGAGCTGCCGCCCGAGACCTTCCGCAGCCTCGGGGATGCCGGGATGTGGGTGTCCGAGGCGCCGGTCGCGCCGCTCGGCCGTGTCGTGCTGGGCGAGCTCGACGGCGAGCTGGCCCGGCGCGGCGTCGACCTCCGCATCGTCGATACCCTGGCCCCGCTCGCCGCGCTGTGGGACAGCAGCCTGCGGGTGAGCGGGATCCGGCTGCGCAATTCGGCCAGCTGGGCGCTGGCGCCGTCGCCGGGTCCGCGCTAGGATCGTTCCGTCTTTGTTCCGGAGGATCCGTGGCGAAACGGGCCGGTAGCGCCGATCTGCCCTTGCATCACGGCCGGGTGCCCGCCTGGCTCGGCCGGCGCATGGCCCGGCTGGGTGCGGTGATCGCCGAGGCGATCATCCACCATTACGGCCGCGACGAGTTCCTGCGCCGCCTGGCGCACCCCTTCTGGTTCCAGTCCTTCGGCGCCGTAATGGGCATGGACTGGCATTCCTCCGGCATCACCACCAGCGTCATCGGCGCGCTGAAGCGCGGCCTGCAGCCGATGGCCGGCGAGCTCGGCCTGCATGTCTGCGGCGGCCGCGGGTCCCATTCCCGCCAGACTCCGGCGGAGCTGGTGGACATCGGCCAGCGCGTCGGCTTCGACGGAGCGGCGCTGGCCAGGGCCAGCCGGCTGGTCGCCAAGGTCGACAGCGCCGCGGTGCAGGACGGCTTCGACCTGTATCTGCACGGCTTCATCGTCGCCGATGACGGGCGCTGGGTGGTGGTGCAGCAGGGCATGAACGGCGACAACCGCCTGGCCCGCCGCTACCACTGGTGCTCCGAGGACCTGAAGAGCTTCGTCGAGGCGCCGCACACGGCGATCGAAGGGCTGGGCCAGGGTGTCATCGTCAACCTGACCGACCGGCGGGCCGCGGCCTCGCGCCACCGCCAGATCGACCTGCTGCGCGATCTCGGCCCCGACCGCATCACCGGCGAGGTCGCGGCGCTGGAGGGCCGGGTGCCGCCGGAGCAGCCGTCGCTGCCGGAGCAGCCGTCGCTGCCGCATCTGGTGATGCCGGCGCATCATGACGTCCGGCCCAAGGACGTGATCCTGCGCCGGCTGCACGGGGCGCTGAGCGCGGCGGCGGACCGGGCGCCGGAGGATTTCTCCGAGCTGCTGCTGGTGCCGGGCGTCGGCGCCCGCACCGTGCATTCGCTGGCAATGGTGGCGGAGGTGGTGCATGGCGCCCCCTGCCGCTTCGCCGATCCCGGCCGCTTCTCCCTGGCCCATGGCGGCAAGGACCGCCACCCCTATCCGGTGCCGACCCTGGTCTATGACCGGACCATCGCGGTGCTGAAATCCGCCGTCGCCCAGGCGAAGCTGGGCAATGACGAGCGGCTGGACGCGATCCGCCGCCTCGACGACCAGGCCCGGCGGGTCGAGCGCCACGCCACCGGCCCGACCCTGCCGGAGCACATCGCGGTCGAGCGCCGGCGGTCGCACGACTATGGCGGCCGCAGCGTCTTCGGCTGGGAGCCGCCGCCCGCTGACATTCCGGGCAATGCCACGAAAATGCCTTGATTGCGGCCGGATCGAAGCAACCGGGTCATGCGTTGTGGGGTCTGAGTTGGTGGGTCCGGCCCGGTGGGCCGCCCGGCAGCAGAAGGACAGGACCTGATGATCTCGACTCGCCGCATTCTGGCCGGTGCCTTGGCCGCCGCCGCGGTCACGCTGGCGGTGTCGACCCCAGCTCTCGCCGACAGCTGGAAGCGTGGAGGCTGGGGGCCGCCCTGGCGCCACCACCACGGCTACTACTACGATCGCCGCCCTGACGTGGTGGTGGTGCAGCCGCGCCCGCGCTACTACTACGAACGTCCGCGGGTGTACTATGAGCGGCCGCCGGTCTATTACGAGCGCCCGCCGGTCTATTACGAGCGCCCGCCGGTCTACGTCGAACGGCCGCCGGCCTACTACGCGCCGCCCCCGGCCTATTACGCGCCGGCCCCGGGCATCTCGGTCAACATCCCGCTGCGCTTCGACTGAGACCCGGCATGCAACAGTCCCTGGTGCGCCTGTCGCTCCTGGCGCTGCTCGCCTTGACCGCCGCCGCCCCGACCCTGCTGCTGCAGCCGGCGACGGCGGTCGCGGATGATGACGATGATGATGATGACGACGATGATGACGACGGTTGGCGCCGTCATCATCGCCACCGGCATTGGCGCGACGGGCCGCCGCCCTACTACTATTACCGGCCGCATCGCGACCGAGTGGTGATCTACGACGACCCGCCCGACTACTATGTCCGGCGCCCGCGGCCGGTCTATGTCGAGCCGCCTTCCCCGGTCTATGTGACGCCGACGCCGGGGATCACCATCAACATCCCGCTCCGCTTCGATTGAGCCCCTCAGCCGGCTGCGGCCCCGTGCCGCGGCCGGCTTCAGCCGTCCCCGCCAATTCCGCTTGCAATCGCGCCGCGAAAGCTTATCTTGAGATTGCGAATGATTTGCAATCGCTGTTCGGCATTGTAGTCATTCATGAGATCACGGATCGGGCGGGCTGGACGACCTAGCCGCCGCCATCGTGAAAGCCGTCGATCCGTCGACGATCGGGCCGGTCCCTGGCTGGCGTTCCTCCGGCCCGATCCACACTTGAAGCCTCCGGAGCCTCGCTCCGGAGGCTTTTTTCATGGGGTGCGGCGGGCCAGGATGACGCCGGCCAGGGCCAGCGCGCCGACGACCGCCATGGCGATGCCGGTCCATTGCATCCCGGCGGTGATCGCCAGCTGGTTGAACTGCCACCAGAACTGGCCGCCGCGGTTGCCCAGCACGGCGGCGACCTGCAGCGCGGTCCAGGCGACCCCGACCCGCAGTGGCCCGGCGCCGCGCCCAAGGATGGCGGCGAAGCCGGCCAGCATCGCCAGGGCATAGGCCGGATCGCTGCTGACGCCCCAGGCCAGCGACACCGGCACCTCGATGCTCAGCCCGGCGAGGGCCCACAGGACGACAGCCGCGGCCAGCGGGCCGGCGACCGGCAGGCCGAGCCCGGGATGCAAAGCCGCCGCCAACAGCACCACGGCGACGGCGAGGTAGCCGATCAGGGAGACCTGGCCGATCAGGTCGGGCACCGACCCGCCTGCCACGGTGGCGGCGTGGACCAGCAGCGGCAGGCGGATGGCGTTCAGCCAGACGATCGGCGCCAACAGCAGCACCAGCCCCAGCGCCGCCACCGCGACCGCGACCGGCGCGGCGTGGGTGGAGGCCGCCGGCGCCGCGGCGGTCGGGCTCCGCCAGGTAACGAAGGCCAGGGCCGCCGCCATCGCCGCCCAGAACAGGTAGGGGCCGAGCGGGATCGCCAGCGAACCGGTGGCCGGCGTCAGCACCACCGCGACGGCGTTGACCAGGATCGGACCGAACAGCGTCGCCGCCGCGACCGCGATCACGGTGATACGGCCGCCCGATCCGCCGCCCAGCCGGATCAGATGCAGGTGATTGCCGACGACGAGCCCGGCGGCGCCGACCACCGCGGCGATCCACAGCAGGCTGGGGAGCAGGATCGAATCGCCGGGTTCCAGCGGCCGGCGCAGCACGGCCAGGAACCCGGCCAGCGCCAACGCCACCAGCACCCCGCCGGCGATGATCGCCGGGCGCTCGCCGCCGCGCCGGGCGAGGCCGGCCCAGCCGAGGAAGGGCAGCAGCGCCAGCAGCGATTCGGCCGTCACCAGCCCGAAGGGGCCGGCCTGGGCCTGCAGCGCCGGCCCGATCGCCGGGAGCACCCCGGCATGCAGCAGCGGCAGGGTGCTGGCGCCGAGCGCCAGGCCCAGCACCGGCCGCACCAGCAGGGCGGAGGGCAGAATCGAGGAGGGTCTGTCGCCGCGAACCGCCATGCCGGTTCCTTTCCTAATCGCCGAGATGCCGCCCGGTCTACGGCAAAGCCCGCTTCACCGAAAGACCGCCGGGGTCAGAGGTCGATGCGGAAGCGCAGCGATTCGGCGCCGCCATAGGCCTCCGCCTTGCGGAAGCGTTCGACCAGCCGGCCGCCATTGGCCAGGATCACCCGCTGCGAGGCGAGGTTGTCGGGGTCGGTGGTCAGATCGACATGGTCCAGGCCCAGCGCCCGCGCCGCGGGCAGCAGCAGCGCCAGGCCGCGCGTGGCGTAGCCGCGGCGCTGCTTCCAGGGCACCACGCTGTAGCCGATATGGCCCAGCACATGCGGCGGCAGGGCGGCGGTGCCGGGCTGCCAGCGGACGTTGAAGCTGCCGCAGAATTCCCCGTCCCACAGCCAGCGGTGGAAGCCGGGCAGCCGCGGCACCGTGCTGCCGTCCGGCATCGCGATCGGGCCGCCGCGGGCCTCGGGATCGTCCAGCCCGGCGACGAAGCCGGCCGGGTCCTGCGCGATCCGCTCCAGCTGCTCGCGCGCGGCCGCCGCCTTGCGGACAGTATCGGGCGACCAGCCGCGGCGCAGCGCGTCGGCAAATCCGGTCAGGCGGTCCAGGGACGGGGTGATCAGGGCGACGGTCATCTGGTCCTGGTAACGGAAAGCCCGCCCGCGGCGCAATGCCACGGACGGGCTTCCGGCCGGGTCTGCGGTCAGCGGTGCAGCGAGCTGGCCGCGTCCTCGAGCGCCTTGGCGACCACCGCGGGGCGGGCGACGAAGGCGGTGTGGCTGCCGGTGACCGAGACCACATGGGCGCCGATGCGCTCGGCCTCCCAGCGCTGCAGGTCCGGGTTGATCACCCGGTCGGCGGTCGACACCAGGAACCAGGAGGGCAGGGTCTTCCAGGTCGCGGCGGTGACCTTCTCGCCGAAGGCCGCGGTCGCGATCGGGCCCTGGGTGGCGGCCATCACCGCCGCCTGCGCCGGGGAGGAATCGGCGGCGAAGGCGCTGTGGAAGCGGTCGGCCGGGATGGTGGCGAAGCCGTCCGGGCCGGGCTGGATCGCGTCGGCCTCGACCGCCGCCGGGCCGTGCTTGAACACGTCGGCCGCGGACTCGCCAGCATCCGGCGCCAGGGCGGCGACATAGGCCAGGCCGGCCACCTTCGGGTCCTCGACCTGGGTGATCACCACGCCGCCCCAGGAATGGCCGACCAGCAGCGTCGGCCCGTCCTGCTGGGCCAGCACACGCTTGGTGGCGGCGACGTCGTCGGCCAGCGAGGTCAGCGGGTTCTGCACCGCGGTGACGTGATAGCCCTTGGCCTGCAGGGCGGCGACCACGCCGGCCCAGCCGGAGCCGTCGGCGAAGGCGCCGTGCACCAGGACGATGTTCTTGACGCCGGCGGGCGCCGCCTCGGCGGCCTGGGCCATGCCGAGCGACAGGGCGGCGACGGCCGCCAGGGCCAGCGCTTTGACGGAAACGCTCATCTGGGAACTCCGGACGCTGTGTGGGGCGGGGCCGGCCGGATCGCCGGCCCCGTCGTGGGGATCAGGCGACGGTCAGGCGGACGTTCAGGCTGCCGCTTGTCGCGTGCGAGTAGGGGCAGACGACATGGGCGCGGGCGACCAGGTCCTCGGCGACGGCGCGCTCCAGGCCCGGCAGGGCGATGGTCAGGCCGACATCCAGGCCGAAGCCCTGGCCGTCGTCGCGCGGGCCGACGCCGACATCGGCGGTCACGGTGCTCTCCGGCGCGATCTTCACCTTGGCCTGGCCGGCGACGAATTTCAGCGCGCTCAGGAAGCAGGCGGAATAGCCGGCGGCGAACAACTGCTCGGGGTTGGTGGCGTCGCCGCCCTGGCCGCCCAGCTCTTTCGGCGTGGTCAGGGCGACGGACAGCTTGCCGTCCTCGCTGGTGGCGCGGCCGTCGCGGCCGCCGGTCGCGGTGGCCTTGGTGCGGTAGAGGATAGCCATGATCGATCTCGCTGATGAGGGGCGGCGGGGATGCCGCTTGCGAGAAATTAGATAGCGCACAATTGAATTGCTCGCCATGCAGTGCGTTCGGGAGCGGCTATGCAAAATTGAATAGTGCGCAATTCAATTGCCTGGGGTATCCGGTCGGATTGCCCACCATCCCCAGCCGGGGAGGATCCGCGATGCCCGACACACTGGAAGCCCCGTACCGCCTGTCCGACCAGCTGTGCTTCGCCGTCTATTCCACGGCGCATGCCTTCAACCGCGTGTACAAGCCGCTCCTGGACCGGATCGGCCTGACCTATCCGCAGTATCTGGCGATGCTGGTGCTGTGGGAGCGGGACGGCCTGGCCGTGAAGGCGATCGGCGACCAGCTGTTCCTCGATTCCGGCACGCTGACCCCGCTGCTCAAGCGGCTCGAATCGGCCGGGCTGGTCGAGCGCCGCCGCAGCCGCGACGACGAGCGGGTGGTGCACATCCACCTGACCCCGGCCGGCCGGGCGATGCAGGCGGAGGTGGCGACGGTGTTCGAGGGCATCGGCTGCGCCTCCGGCCTGACGGCGGAGACGGCGGGCGCACTGAAGCAGGCGCTGCAGGCCGTGCGCGACCAGCTGCAGGCCAGCGCCGCCACCTGACGGCGGCGGGGGGCGCCCTTCAGCCGTCAGCCTTTGCGGCTGGCGTCGGTCGACGGGTCCAGCAGCCGGTGCAGATGCACCACGAAATAGCGCTTCTGGGCGTCGTCCACCGTCGCCGCCGCCTTGGCCCGCCACGCGGCATAGGCCTCAGCGTAGTTCGGGAACACGCCGACGATGTCGATCTTTGACAGATCGGCGAATTCGACGCTCTGCGTGTCCTTGAGGTCGCCGCCGAGGACGAGGTGCAGGAGCTGCTTGGGCTGGTCGGTCATGGGGGTCACTTCGTGCCGAACATGCGGTCCCCGGCGTCGCCGAGGCCTGGGAGGATATAGGCGTTGTGGTCGAGGCCACGGTCCAGCGCCGCGGTGTAGATGCGCACATCGGGGTGCTTGGCGTGCAGCGTGCGCACGCCTTCCGGCACCGCCACCAGCGCCATGAAGCGGATCAGCTCGTCCGGCACGCCGTGGCGGTTCAGCACGTCGACGGCGTGGACCGCGGAGTTGCCGGTGGCCAGCATCGGGTCGACCGCGATGAAGATGCGGCCCTGGGCCTCCGGCAGCTTCACCAGGTACTCGACCGGCATCTTGGTGTCGTGGTCGCGGTACAGGCCGATATGGCCCTGGCGGGCGGAGGGGATCAGCTCGATCAGCCCCTCGGTCATGCCGAGGCCGGCGCGCAGGATCGACACCAGCGCCACCTTCTTGCCCAGCAGCACCGGGGCGTCCATCGGCTCGAGCGGCGTGTCGATCCGCTCGGTCGTCATCGGCAGGTCGCGGGTGATCTCATAGCCCATCAGCAGCGAGATCTCGCGCAACAGGCGGCGGAATCCGTTGGTCGACCGCCCCTTGTCCCGCATGTGCGACAGCTTGTGCTGGATCAGCGGGTGGTCGAGGATGAAGAGGTTGGGGAATTCGGGCAGCGTCTTCATCGGGCCTCGGGCGCGGCGGTGTCGGCCCGACCATACAGGGCGGGGCCGACGGTTCCAAGGCCAGGCTGCTTATGACCGTTCCAGCGTGAAGCCTTCGTCCAGCCAGCCGGTCAGGCCGCCGATCATCACCTTCACCGGCCGGCCCAGCTCGGCCAGCCGGATCGCGGCGCGGTCGGCGCCGTTGCAGTGCGGCCCGGCGCAATAGACCACGAACAGCGTGTCCTGCGGCCATTCGGCCATGCGCTCGGCGGTGATCGTCCGGTGCGGCAGGTTGATCGCGCCGGGGACGTGGCCGGCGGCATAGGCCTTCGGCCCGCGCGCTTCGGCCAGCACGAAGCCGGGGGCGCCGAAGGCCATGGCCTCGTGCACGTCGGCGCAGTCGGTCTCGAAGGCCAGCCGGGCGCGGAAATGGGCCAGGGCCTCGGTAGCGGGGGCGGCGGGAACGGCGGTGACGGCGTTGCTCATGGTCGGTCTCCGTGTGACGCGGGCGGCACTGTGCCCAAGCCGGGCGGGCCGGGCCATTGGCATGGATGACAGCGACCGGGCAGATCTTGCCAATTCAGGGCCGGAAGAAGCGGTGGCCGCCGATGGTGAGGAGATAGGCCTCGGGTGTCGCCCAGGCCGGGGCGCCGATCCGGGCCGGGGCGTAGAAATGGGTGGCGCCGCGGGTCGGGTCGGTGAAGATGCCGGCCATCATGTGCAGCGCCACCGACCAGGCGATGCGGAACCGGGCCGCGTCGCGGATGGTCAGGTCGCCGGTGGTCCAGGGAAACTGGCCATTGTCGGCGATCACGCGGCAGATGGTCTTGGGATAGGCCGGGCTGCGCAGCCGGTTCAGCACCACCTGCGCCACCGCCAGCTGGCCCAGCCGGGTCTCGCCCTGGGCCTCGAAATACACCGCATAGGCCAGGCAGCGGGCCTGGCGCAGCACCTGCGGCCGCTGCCGCGCATCGGCCAGCCGCAGCCGGCTGACGATCAGGCGGCGGATTTGCGCAGGGCCGGCGCGGGTCCGGACAGAGGGCTGAACGGTGGGAGTCGGCTCGGCCGCGGCCGGCGCGTCCGGGCGGCTCGGGATCAGGCTGCCGGGGGCCTCGTCGGACGGCATGATCCAGCCCTCGCCCAGCTCCTGGGGGCCGAGCTCCTGGGCGCGGAGCCCCGGCGCCAGGCACAGCACCAGCAGCGCCGCCAGCAGCGGCGTGAGACGGGCCAGCCGGCGCATCAGGGTGGCGGGGGCGGGAACAACGGCAGCTCGACCGAACCGTCCGGGCCGGTCAACGTCACCGAGCCGGGCCCGATCCGGTCGACATGCCAGCCGGACAGGTCGTCGCCCGGCCGTGCGGTCATGATCTCACCGGTGTCGTCGCGGCGCAGCAGCGCCACGGTCTGGTCGCCGGCCAGGATCACGCCCTGCACCGTCACCGCGGGCGGCGGCTCGGCCGTCGGCGGCGGGGGCGGCGGCGCCTCCGCTTCCGGCGGCGGGGGCTGCGGGCCGCGGCGGCTCGGGTTGAACAGCGGCCGCTCCACCGTCTCGGTCAGGGCCGACAGCTCCGGCGCCAGCAGGGCCGGGGGCGGCTCGGCGGCCGGCGCCTGTGGCGGCAACGCCGCCTGGGCATTGCCCGAGCGCGCCACGGCCGGCACCGCGGCCGGGTCGTCCGGCTCCAGCAGGTACGACACGCCGATCGCGAGGGGACCGAGCACGACCAGCAGGCGGGTCAGGGGATGCCACGCCATGTCAGCTGCCCTCCGGCCGGCGCATCACGCCATAGACATCGACCGAGACCGTCAGCTCGGGATCCTCCTTGCCTTCGGTCGATTCGGTGCGGATCGTGAAGGCGGGGATGAACAGCGGCGGCGCCCCGGCCTCGAAGGCCTGCAGGATGTTGCGCAGCGCCTCGATCCTGGCGCCGAAGCTGGCGCGCAGCCCGACCCGGCTGTAGCCGCCGGGATCCTCCACCGCCGGCAGCACGGTCATGCTGTCGACCCGCCCGCCCCGGGCCGCGACGACGCCGGAGACCAGCTGCTGCAGCGACGCGCCGGCGATCGCCGGGCTGGCGCCCTGCAGCGCCGGGGTCTCGCCGCCCGCCGCCGCGACCAGGGCGGCCTTGCGCTCCTCCAGCCGGTCGCGGGTCAGCGACAGCCGGGCCAGCAGCGCCAGCTCCTGGCGCAGCCCGGCGGCGGTGTCGTCGGCGTCGCGGATGGCGACCGCCCCGGCGGCGAAGCCGGCACCGATGCCGACCAGCAGCAGCAGCAGCAGGCCGACGGCGATCAGGCGGCGGGCGGCGGGGCTGAGGTCGATGTTCATGGCTGCTGCGCCCCCGGCACCAGCGTGGCGCTGACGGCGAAGCGGTCCTGGCCGCGCTGCGGGTCGCGCACGCTCGGCGCGGCGAAGGCGACAGATTGGAATTGCGGCAGCGCCGACAGCACCGGGATCAGACTGGCGGCATCATCGGCGAAGCCGCCCAGCCGCAGGGTGCCCTGGTCCAGCGACAGCTCGGTCAGCCAGGCGCCGTCGGGCAGGGTCCGGCTGACGGTCTCGATCAGGGTTGAGACATAGGGCGTGGCGCGGCGCTGGGCGCCGAGATAGGAGCCGGCCTCCTCCAGCGACCGGATCTCGGCCTGCAGGGCGCTGGCCGGCGCGGTCGCGGCGCGGGCGGTGGCTACCTGCGCGCGCAGATCCGAGACCACGGCCCAGTGCGCCGCGACGGTCCAGACCAGCCAGGCCGCCGCGATCGCGGCCGGGGCGCCGAGGCCGAGCCCGCCGAGCCAGGCCAGACGCCGCAGCGCCCGGCGGCGCTCGGCATCGATGTCGTGGCGCAGGTCGGGGCCGGGCGGCGCCAGCGGGTCCTCGCCGGCCAGGTCGACCACATCCGGGGTCCAGCCGGCGGCGCGGGCCGCCTGCACCGCGGCGTCGACCTGCTCCCGCGGCATCGCCGACAGCTCGACCGCGATGGTGGCGGCGTCGCCGGTCGGGGGCAGCAGGCGGGCGGCGAAGGCCGCGGTGCCGGGGGGCCAGGGGGTCAGCCGGTCGATCTCGAAGCGCAGCACCCGGCCCAGCGCCGCCTCGGCCTCGCGCGGCAGCATGATGCGGCGGCGCAGCCCGGCCTCGGCCGGAAAGCGCAGGACCACCTCGGCGCCGCGCCGCTGCGGGCCGCCGGCCGGGACATGGCCCAGCGGCACCTCGCGCAGCACCCGGCGGCCGCGGGCCTCGATCAGCCGGGCGCCGTCCTCGCGCCACAGCAGGATCAGCCGGCGCCGGCGCAGGACCGGGCGGTGCAGCCAGCGGTCGGGTACCAGCGCGGCCAGCTCGCGCCCCCACCAGCGCAGGAACACCGCCGTTCGACGGATCATGCCGGCGATCATGCCGGGTCCTCCCCCACATGCCGGCCGAAGCCGGCCTCCCGCCAGTCCAGGATACGATAGAAGCTCTGGCCGTCGGCGGCGACCCAGATCACCGCTTCGACCCGTCCGCGGGCGCCGCGGGCGGTCGCGGCCTCGACGCTGACGCTGTAGACCGGTCCGGACCCGGCACGCAGCAGCTTGCCGGCGTCCTGCGGCAGCAGCGTGGCCAGCCGTTCCGGCGTCGGCGCCGGCCGCTGCTGCCGGGCGCGCACCACCGCCTCGGCCTGGGCGCGGGTGACGCCGGGCAGGGCCTGCAGCACCAGCGGGTCGGCGGCGAAGGCGTTGATCTCGGCGGCCGGCGACAGGACGGTGACCAGCGGCATCAACGCGTCGGCCAGGGTGCGGCTGATGCCGGGCACCATGCGCAGCTCCTCGGCCGATTGGAACGGGCGCGCCAGCGCGGCAGGGTTGTCCGGGTCCAGCGCCGGGGCGGGGCGGGTGGGCTCGGGCCGGCTCGCAGGCTGGCCGGCCTGGTCGGCACCGGGCGGCTGGCCGGGCTTGGCCTGGTCGCCGCCGCGCCGGCGCAGGATCGCCTCCGCCAGCCGCGGCGCCGTATCGGGCGTGCCCAGCACCACCGCGATCAGCCGCTGCAGCGTCTCGGCATCGGCCCGGTTCAGGTCGACCCGACCGGCCTCGTCGCGGATGCGCACGACGATGCGGTCGTCGCCGAGCTCGGCGGGGTAGGGGGTGCCGTCGGCGCGCCAGCCGCGGTCGTCGTCGGCGGTGCCCAGCCCCAACACCGCCAGCTCGACGCCACCGCGCAGCAGCGCCCGCAGGCGGATCTCCTCGGCGCCGTTGGCGGCGACCCGGGCCTCGGTGCGGCTGCTCAGGCTGAAGCCGATGGTCAGCATCGCCAGCATCACCAGCGTCCACAGCACCACCACCAGGGCGATGCCGCGCTCGCCGTGACGCGGGCCGCGGACCGCGGCGGGGCGGGGGTCAGCCGGCCTTGGCATCGCGCTGCACCGACAGGCTGCAGAAGCCGTCCGCGCCCGTGGCGGGCGGGGTGGCGGAGGCGCCATCGGAGGACTCGGCCGCGGCCTGCGTGCCCTCCTGCGGCTGGGGCGGGGGTTGCTGCCGTCGCGGTGGCTGGCCGGCCTGCGGCCCCGACGGCGCATTCTGTCCCGCCGGCGCATCCGGCTGCTGTGCGCCGTTCGTCGCCGTGATGGTGCGGGTGCAGGCGGGCTCGAGGTCGACCGGCAGCGGCACCACGATGTCGGGCCACACCGCCAGCCCCTCGGCGTCGCGGCTGCGCAGGCGGATCAGCCGCGGCGGCGCCTCGCGGTCCGGCCAGGGCGAGACCCAGCGCGGCCGCTGTTCGCCGGGCACCGTGCCGAAATAGTCGAAGCGGTACGCGACGGGGCCACGGGTCAGAATCAGATCGTCGGTCGGCTTGGCGTCGGCGGAGCTGGCGAGCCGCGGGTCGAAGCGGGCGCGGGAATAGCGCAGGGTCGACTGGCCGGGCTGCACATCGACGTAGAAGAAGGCGATCGCCAGGCCGGGTTCGCTCGGGAAACCCGGATCGGCCACCACCAGCCCGACCCGGTCGGCATCGCCGCGGAAGGTGGCCGTGGGCTTGGCACCGGGCTGGGCCTGCCAGGTCAGGCGTCGGGCCGCCGCCGCCTCGCGCCGCAGCGTCGACTGTACCAGGGCGATGGTCTCGGATGCCTCGGCGGCCCGGGCGCCGCGATCCCAGCCGGCGGTGACGAAGCGCAGGCCGCCGGTCAGCAGCACCATGATCAGCGCCAGCACCACCATGGCGATGATGGTCTCGAGCAGGGTGAAGCCGCGCTGGTCGGGGGCGCTCATTGTACCACCACCAGCGCCAGGGTGGTCATCTCGAAGCGCGGGCCCGACGCGGCGGCCTCGACGGCGATGCGCAGCCGGGCCAGCCGGGCCTGGCGGGTGCCCACGGTCACCGTCTGGCGCGGCGCCTGGTCCCAGCCGTCGGCGACGATCCGCCAGCGATAGCCGTCATCGGTCTCGCCGGACAAGGTGCCGCCCATCCGCAGCGGCGTCGGCAAGGTGTCCAGCTGCGCCGCCAGCCCCTCGGCGACGATGGCGGCGCGCTGCAGCCCGTCGGCGCGGGCCAGGCCGGTCAGCCCGGTGCCGAAGATCCGGAAGATCACGGTCAGGATCAGCCCCAGGATGGTCAGGGCGACCACCACTTCGATCAAGGTGAAGCCGCGTTCACGTGCCATCGCCGGCCTCCGCGATCCGCACCCGGCCGGTCAGCCAGTTGACCTCGACCCGGTAGACGCGGCCCTGGCCGGCCAGGCGGATGGTGCCGCCGGTCGACCTTCCGTCCGGCAGGAAGCGGATGCCGGGCCGGCCGTCGCGGTCGGCGGCGATCCCGGCGCTGGTGACGTCGATCGCGATGCCGTCGGCGATGCGGTGGCGCAGCGGCGCCGCGACCGGGCCGAAGCTGCGGCCGACGGGATCGATCACCACGCCCTGCGGCCCGTCGCGCAGGATGGCGTCGCTGCGCGCCTGCCGCAGCTCCGACGCCAGCGTCGCCACGGTGCGCTTCAGCGAGGCCTGGGCCGAGCCGCGCGCCAGCATCGGCGGCACCAGCGCCGCCACGACACCGAGGATGACCAGGACCACCAGCAGCTCCAAAAGGGTGAAGCCGCGGTCGGTCCGGACCCGATCACCAGCTGGTGATGTCGGCGTCATCGCTGCTGCCGCCCTCCCGCTTGTCGGCGCCCAGGGAATACAGGTCGAAGGCGCCGTGCTGCCCCGGCGCCCGGTAGTTGTAGGCGCTGCCCCACGGATCGTCCGGCAGCGCATTGCTGCGCAGATACGGCCCGTTCCAGCCGCGCACCCCGCCCGGGTTGGCCAGCAGCGCCTTCAACCCCTGGGCGGTGGTCGGATAGCCGCCGACATCGATGGCATAGAGGTCGAGGGCGGATTTGAAGTTCTCGATCTGCAGCCGCGCCGAATCCGCCCGGGCGCCGCCGAGATAGGACAGGATCCGCGGCCCCACCAGCCCGGCCAGCAGGCCGAGGATGACGAGCACGACCAGCAGCTCGATCAGGGTGAAGCCGGCCTGGCGGTTGCGGCGGATGGCGGGCATGTGGTTCGAAATCTCAGGCATGGTCTCTCAGAAGGCGAGGTCGTTGATGCTGATGACGGCCAGCAGGATGGACATGACGATGCCACCCACCGCCAGGCCGAGGACGATGATCAGGGTCGGCTCGACCAGCGTGACCAGCCGCTTGATCGCGGCCTCAAGCTTGCGCTCATAGGCCTCGGCGACATGCGCCGAGGTCATGTCGATCCGCCCCGTCTCCTCGCCGACCCGCAGCATCTGCACGGCGAGCGGCGGGAACAGGCCGATCTCGGCTAGCGGGTCGGCCAGCCCCCGCCCTTGTCGCACGCCGGTGATGACGGTCTCCATCGCGGCGCTGACGGCGGTGTTCGAGACGACGTCGCGCGACAGGGCGATGGCCGAGGGCAGGTCGACGCCGTTGCCGACCAGGGTCGACAGGGTGCGGCAGAACCGGGCGGTCGCCAGGGTGCGCACCAGCGGGCCGATCAGCGGCAGGCGCAGCATGGCGCGGTCCCAGGCCAGGCGCGGGCCGGGCTGGGCCAGGATGCGGCGGACCACGATCACCGCGGCGACGATGCCGAGGCCGACCATCCAGCCGTAGTCCTGGCAGAAGCGGCCGATGGCGATGACGACCGCGGTCGGCGTCGGCAGCGCCGCCCCGGCATCCTTGAAGATGGTCTCGAACTGCGGCACCACGAAGGTCAGCAGCAGGAACACCGACGACAGCGAGACGACGATCAGGATGGCCGGGTACAGCATGGCCGAGACCACCATCTCGCGGGTCTTCTCGCCGCGCTCGCGCAGCTCGGCCAGCCGCTCCAGCACCACGTCGAGCGTGCCGGAGCTCTCGCCGGCCCGGACCATGTTGACGTAGAGCCGCGGGAACACTGGCCCCTGCTCCTCCAGCGCCGTGCTCAGGCTGGTCCCGGCCCGCACCCGTGCCAACACCTGGCCGGACAGGGCGCCGACCGTGCCGGTGCCCTGCGAGAGGGTTACCAGCGCCTGCTCCAGCGGCTGGCCGGCGGCCACCAGGATGGCCAGCTCGCGCGTCATCTGGGTGATCTCGCCGGACTTCGGCCCCCGGCGCCGGCCCAAGGTCCTGGCGCCGCCACCGGCCGCGCCGCTGCGGCCGGCCTGGGCCCGCACCGGCGCCATGCTCAGCGGCAGGATGCCCGTCGCCTCCAGCTTCGCCGTCAGGCTGGCCTCGTCCGCCGCCTCGGCCCGGCCCTCGACCACCGCGCCGCTGCCGTCGATCGCCTTGTATGCGAAGACCGGCATGGCCTCACCACTCCTCGGTGACGCGATGGACCTCGTCCAGCGTGGTCAGCCCGGCCAGGCATTTGTGCAGCCCG
Organism: Inquilinus sp. OTU3971; assembly: GCF_038440215.1. Classification (NCBI taxonomy): domain Bacteria; kingdom Pseudomonadati; phylum Pseudomonadota; class Alphaproteobacteria; order Rhodospirillales; family Rhodospirillaceae; genus Inquilinus; species Inquilinus sp. OTU3971. Next base: position 29,288 of record NZ_JASATH010000078.1, read on the forward strand.
TCCTCATACATCGTGACCATGCCGGCCCGGCGTGCCGCCTGGGTCAGGGCGGCGGTGGAGATGCGGTCGCGCAGCAGGTCGCGGATCTCGTCGTCCGGGACGAAATACTCGAAGATGCCCATCCGGCTGGTGTAGCCGAGATCGTCGCAGGCGCTGCAGCCGACCGCCTCGTACAGCTGCGGCGTCCCCGCGGCCAGCGGACGGGCGGCGGCGGCGCGCTCCACCAGCCCGGCCGGGGTGTCGACCGGCCGGCGGCATTCCGGGCACAGCCGCCGCACCAGGCGCTGGCCGATCACCCCGGCGATGGTCGAGGTCAGGAGATAGCCGTCGACATGCATGTCGAGCAGCCGGTTGATCGACCCGGTGGCGCTGTTGGTGTGCAGGGTCGACAGCACCAGATGGCCGGTCAGCGCGGCATGCACGGCGATGTTCGCGGTCTCGCCGTCGCGGATCTCGCCGACCATGATCACGTCCGGGTCGTGGCGCATGCAGGACCGCAGCACCCGGGCGAAGTCGAGGCCGATCTGCGGCCGGACGTTGATCTGGTTGACGCCCTTGATCTGGTATTCGACCGGGTCCTCGACGGTCAGGATCTTCCGGCTCGGTTGGTTCAGGATCCGCAGCGCGCCGTACAGGGTCGTGGTCTTGCCGCTGCCGGTCGGGCCGGTGACCAGCAGGATGCCGTGCGGCCGGGCCAGCTGCTTCAGCAGCGTCGCCTCGACCTCCGGCGCGAAGCCGATCGCGGACAGCTCGATGTCCATGCCGGCGGTGTCGAGCAGGCGGATGACGACGTTCTCGCCATGCAGGGTCGGCACGGTGGCGACGCGCATGTCCATGCTGCGGCCGCCGACCGTGAAGCGGGCACGGCCGTCCTGCGGCAGCCGCCGCTCGGCGATGTCCAGCTTGGACAGGATCTTGATCCGGCTGATCAGCGCCGGGGCCAGCCTGACCGGCGGCGCCTTCATCTCGCGCAGCAGGCCGTGGATGCGGTAGCGGACCTTCACCTCGTCGCGATAGCACTCGACATGGATGTCCGAGGCGTGCATCCGGATCGCGTCGCTGAAGATCTGGTTGACCAGGCGGATGACCGGCGCTTCCTGCGCCAGGTCGCGCAGGTGCTGCACGTCGGGGTCGCCGGCCGCTTCCTCGGCCTCGGCCCCGATGTCGTCGACGATCCGCTCGACCGCGGACCGGCCGCTGTCGAAATAGCGGGCGAAGGCGTCGTCCAGATCCTCGGTGGCGGCGACGCAGGGGCGGACCGGCCGGCGCGTCGCCAGCTCCACCGCCTGGCGGGCATAGGCGTCGCCCGGATCGGCCATGGCCAGGACCACGCCGTCCTCGGCCTCGGCCAGCGGCAGCACCCGGCTCTCGCGCAGGAAGCGGGACGACAGCCGGCCGTCGAACAGCGGCGCCGGCGGGAAGGCGTCGGGGCCGACCAGCGGCACGCCGTGCTGCAGCGACAGGGCCAGCGCCTGGTCGCGGCCGGACACCAGCCCCAGCTTGGACAGCAGCGCCGGCACGCCGTCGCCTGAATTCTCCTGCAGGCGCGACACGCGCGCCCGATCCTCGGGGCCCAGCTTCCCGAGCTCGACGAGAATATCCAGGAGTGGTTTCACATTGCCCTTCCGGTGCCGGTCCCCCTACGCGGTCCGCCGCGCGTCCCATCATCGCCGGGCGGCGGGCGAGCGGCAATCTCGGCCGTGCCGGGACAGCGGTCAAACGAAATATTTTTGTCTTATCAATAGGTTGCCAAGGCGGTTTCAATAAAACTTAATATGAATGCAACAATTTCGTCCGAATCAAGGCCGACTGCTCTTGTCACTTGTGGAGCGGGATCCGGTCGGTTATGGCTCGGCGTTGCTGCGGGGGATGTTGTCAGTGGGCTTCAGGGTGTTTTCCTTCAGAATCCTTGCGGTTCCGCTGCTGCTCGCGCTGATCTCATGCGGCCAGCAGAAGCCGGATCAGCCGCCCTCGATGTTCGATGACCTGGCCAACCGGTCCCTGGCGGCGCCGGCCGACGCCCGCTCGCGCTCGAATGTCGTCTCCTCGACCGGCCGGACCCAGCCGGTGCGCCAGGCCCAGGTCTATCCCGGCATCGATGCGGTGCCGGGCGAGCCGGCGGCGATGGGCGCGCCGATCCAGGCGCAGCCCGGCGGCTACCAGGTCAACTTCAACAACGCCGACCTGGCCCAGGTGGTGCAGGCGGTGCTGGGCGACCTGCTGCACCAGCCCTACACCATCGACCCGCGGGTCACCGGCACGGTGACGCTGTCGACCCAGGGGCCGATCAAGCCCGACGACCTGGTGGCGATGCTGGAGACGGTGCTGCGCGCCACCGGCGCGGCGCTGGTGCAGGACGGCCGGGCCGGCTACCGCATCGTGCCGCTGGGCGAGGCGGTGTCCGGCCGCACCGTGCTGCAGCTCGGCAGCGACCCGAAGCCGCTGCCGGCGGGCTACGGCATCACCATCATCCCGCTGCGCAACGTCTCGGCCGAGACCATCGGCCCGCTGATCGCGCCGGCGACCAATCCCGAGCTGGTGCGGGTCGACCCGACCCGCAACCTGGTGCTGATCTCGGGCACCAGCGCCGACCGGGCGGCGCTGGGCGCCACCGTCCAGTCCTTCGACGTCGACTGGCTGCGCGGCATGTCGTCCGGGATCTTCCCGCTGCGGCAGGCGCAGCCCGAGGCGGTGATCAAGGAGCTGAGCGCGGTGTTCGGCGGCGCCCCCGACCGCGGGCCGCTGAAGGGGCTGATCAACTTCATGCCGGTCGAGCGGCTCAACGCCGTGCTGGTGGTGTCGTCCCGCGTCGACAAGCTGAACGAAGCCGGGCGCTGGATCCGGCGGCTGGACCAGGGCGATTCCGACGAGGAGCGGGTCTACGTCTACATGGTGCAGAACGGCACCGCGGCGAACATGGCGCGGGTGCTGGGCCAGGCCTTCGGCAAGGTCGACGAGAGCGGGGCCTCGCCGTTCGACGACGAGCTCGGCTCGGACGTCGCCCGCGGCCTCGGCCTCAACACCAGCAGCAGCGGCGGGACCAACCAGCCCGGCGCCACCGGCACCACGGGGACGACCGGCAACACCGATCAGACCGCACAGCAGGGCACGGGCACCACGTCGCAATTCGCGCCGATCGACTTCAACGCCCAGCAGAAGGAAGGCGATGCGTCGATCCTCGGCCTCGCCGGCGGCCAAGCCGGCAAGGCGGCGGTGTTCAAGCTCGACAAGCTGGGCGAGGTGCGGGTGGTGCCGGACCGGGACAAGAACGCGCTCTTGATCCGCGCCCGGCCGGCGGCGTTCCGGCTGATCGAATCGGCGCTCCGCGCGATCGACGCCAGCCCGCTGCAGGTGGTGATCGAGGCGACAATCGCCGAGGTGACGCTGAACGACCGGCTGCAATACGGCGTCCAGTACTATCTCGAGACCGGCTTCGGCGCCGCCGGCTTCACCGTCCGAGATCCCGGCAGCTCGCCGTCCGGAATACTCGGCACCCCGGTGCCGCAGGCCGGCTCCGGCCTCAATCTGGCGGTCTCCACCGGCGGTGCCCGGGTCGTCCTCAACGCGCTGTCGTCGATCACCAATGTCCGGGTGGTCTCGGCCCCGACCCTGGCGGTGCTGAACAACCAGACCGCGCGGCTGCAGGTCGGCAACCAGGTGCCGGTGCGGACGCAGCAGAGCCAGTCGACCGACACCTCCGGTTCGCCGGTGATCAGCAACATCGAATACAAGGACACCGGCGTGATCCTGAAGGTGACGCCGCGGATCAACTCCAACAACGACGTCAGCATGGACGTGCAGCAGGAGGTCTCGAGCATCGTCAACGACGCCGCCTCCACCGAGGCCGACGCGCTGGCGCCGACGATCTCGACCCGCCGCATCGGCTCGATCGTCTCGGTCGCCAACGGCCAGACCGTGGTGCTGGGCGGGCTGATCCAGGAGAACCAGCAGAACGGGCGCGGCGGTGTGCCGGTGCTGCAGGATATCCCGCTGCTCGGCAACCTGTTCTCCTCCACCAGCAGCAGCCGCGACCGGACCGAGCTGGTCGTCTTCATCACCCCGCGGGTGATCCGCAACGCCGCCGACGCCCAGGCGATCGCGGAGGAGCTGCGCTCGCGCATGGAGGCGCTGCGGCCGCGCACGGCGGGCGGCCGGCCGCGTCCGCTGTGATCGCCCCGGCGTGACCCCGATCCAGATCGGGCTGGTCGCGGTCTCGCCGATCATCGGCAGCTTCCTCGCCGCCGCGGCGCACCGCCTGCCGGACGATGTCCGCGGCCTGCTGGTCGGCCGCTCGCGCTGCGACCATTGCCTGCAGCCGCTGGCGCTGCGCGACCTGGTGCCGGTGCTCAGCTGGATCGCCCTGCGCGGCCGCTGCCGCAACTGCGGCGGCGTCATCGATCCGACGCATCCGGTGATCGAGCTGGCGGCGATCGGCATCGCGCTCGCGGCGCTGGCCGGCGACGCGGCCCTGATGCCCGGCACCTGCCTGCTCGGCTGGGGACTGCTGCTGCTCGGCGCCATCGATCGCCGCACCGGGCTGCTGCCGGACATGCTGACCCTGCCGCTGATCGTGGCCGGGCTCCTGGCGGCGCTGTTCGAGCCGGGCGTCCCGCTGGCGGATCGGGCGATCGGTGCCGCCGTGGGTTATCTCCTCTTCGCCGGCCTCGCCCACGCCTATCGCCGGCTGCGCGGCCGTGATGGGCTCGGCCTCGGCGACGCCAAGCTGCTGGCGGCCGGCGGCGCCTGGCTCGGCTGGCAGGCCCTGCCCTGGGTGGTGCTGGTCGGCGCCGGGGCGGCGCTGGTGGTCACCCTCGCCTCGGCTCGCGGGCAGCTGTCGCGGCACATGGCGATCGTCTTCGGCCCCTGGCTCGCTCTCGGCATCTGGGTGATGCGGCTGATCGGGCCGGTC